>JAGCGE010000242.1 GCA_017649745.1 Clostridiales bacterium
AAAGGCGAGAACCTGATCGCTGTTAGACTTGAGGTAAATGATCAGAACGGCGGATTCCTAAAAGACCATCCGTATTATCTCAGGACAGGCGGTAAGAAGTTCGATATCGAGGGAACATGGTATGAATCGATAGAGATCGAAACTGTAACTCCATGTCCAAGAGTAATAATGGGTCAGACGATACCGACAGCTCTTTATACAGCTTCGATAAAGCCGATCCTTAACCTTCAGTTAAAGGGTATGTGGTGGTATCAGGGAGAAAGTAATGCAGAGTTCCCTGATAACGAGAATATCAGACCGGGAACTTTAGGACCTGATGTAAGAAGAAGCTATGATGTTCTATTCAAAGAGATGATAGGAAGGCTCAGATCCGACTTCGGTCAGAAGCTTCCGCTCGTTATCGTTCAAATGCCTGATTATGTTAATCCGGTAACAGGACTTGGCGAAGGCTGGTTAAAGATACAGGAAATGCAGAAGGCGGCTCCGTCCATGGTTCCTGATTGTAAGGTTGCACTTGCAAAAGATCTTGGTGAACCATATGATCTTCACCCTCAGCGTAAGAGTGAACTAGGTAAGAGGATGGCTAAGGAAGTCATAGACCTCATATATAATTGATAACTGTCATATAATCTGTATTTCGGGAATAACACTGACCCGATGACAATGGTGATATTCACTATTGTTGTCGGGTTCTTTTGTGCACAATAGACAAAAACTGGGGTCGGATCATGTTTGATATATTGACATCTTACTAACTGAGTGCTAAATTCAAAGCGTCAACTAGTATGCAAGTGTTCAAGCACACAAACATACGAAGACGATTCTGAGGTGAGGTGCGCTATATGAGTCAATTGGAAGGGCAAGTAAGATCCGGCAGGAAACAAAGCAGAATGGGAAGGCATTTCGGCAGATATTGGCAGCTTTATCTGTTGGTCATCATTCCGATCATCTATTATCTAGTTTTCCGTTATGCTCCAATGTTTGGAAACGTTATTGCTTTCCGTAAGTATCATGCAGGAGGATCTATCTTTGGTGACAGATTCGTCGGTTTTAAATACTTCCAACAGTTTATGAGGGACAGGACTTTCTGGAGAGCTTTCAAGAATACTCTTACTCTTAATATCGGATACCTGCTCGTCAGATTCCCGCTCACATTGATCTTTGCTCTTCTCATAAACGAGATCAGAAACATCCATTGGAAGAAGTTTGTTCAGACGGTTTCTTATCTTCCGCACTTTATATCGATCGTTATCATGTGCGGTATGATCAAAGAACTTGTATCTACTTCAGGTCCTATCAACAATTTCCTGGCTTCTATCGGTATCGAGAAGATCAGTTTTATATCAGAAGCAAAATGGTTCCCGACTATCTTTATCTCATCAGGTGTATGGCAGAGCATTGGTTGGGGAACGATCCTTTATCTTGCTGCAATGTCAAACATCAATCCTTCATTGTATGAAGCGGCTGCCGTTGACGGAGCAGGACATTTTAAGCGTGTATGGCACGTTACTATTCCGTCTATCCTTCCTACGATCACTACACTTCTTATCCTTGATATCGGTGGACTTGTAGGATCAGGCGGAGCTTTCGAAAAGGTTTATCTCCTCTACAATCCAATGATCTATGAGACGGCAGATATCGTATCGACATACGTATTCAGAATGGGTATCAGCGGAAAGAACTTCAGCTATGCGACTGCAGTTGGTCTTTTCGAAGGAGTAATAAATCTCGTGCTCCTAACTATAGCCAATTTCTCATCGAAAAAACTCACAGACAGTGGACTTTGGTAAGGAGGACCTCACATGGCAATCATTACAGCTAAGAAAAAGCCTATTAAGGTTAAAGAGAATCTGGGATATAAGGTATTCCTCGTATTCAACTTTCTCATTATGCTCTTTGTAGTTATCGTTACGTTATATCCGTTCCTATATCTTATCTCTCAGTCATTCTCTTCTGATCAGGCGATCATTAAAGGAGAAGTCGGACTTATTCCTGACGGTTTTCATATTGAAACATATAAATACGTTCTCAAAGGTGAGTTCTTGCACTACTACAAGAACACGATCATCTATACGTTAGTAGGTACTGTTTTATCACTTGCTTTCTCATCTATGCTTGCATATCCGATGTCTAAGCCTGAGATCAAGTTTAATAGATTCCTGACTCCATTTGTAATCTTTACGATGTACTTCGGCGGAACTCTTATTTCCAACTACATCCTTATTGTTGGACTTAAACTTAAGAACACAGTTCCTGCATTCATCCTTCCAATGATGATCAGTACTTACTACGTCATCTTAATGAAGTCGTTTTTCCAGAGCCTTCCTAAGGATCTGGAAGAAGCAGGTGAGATCGACGGCTTAAGTAAGTTCGGTGTATTCATTAGGATCGCACTTCCTCTTTCGAAGCCGATCATGGCAACCATGACACTTTTCTATTCGGTCATGTACTGGAATAAATGGTATAACGCTTTCTTGTACTTGAGCAAGAAGCAGTGGCCTGTAGCTTATTATCTCCAGACGATCATCAGAGGTGTTGGAGGTTCTGAAGGTGACAGTGATGCTACATCAGTATCAGCTAACATCAAGTCTTGTGCGATGGTGCTTACTGTTCTTCCTATCATATGTGTTTATCCGGTCATTCAGAAATATTACGTACAGGGCATGATGCTCGGCGGCGTTAAGGAATGATATCGGGCAGTTAAATCGAATGTAACCGGCAGACCCGGTACAGAATATAAAAACTAGGAGGCTCTTATGAAAAAGTTAAAGTTTGTTTGTTTACTCTTAACTGTTTCAATGCTTGGTGCGAGCTTTGCAGCTTGTTCCACAACAGAAGAAGGTGAAGAAACTTCTGCAACTACTATTCCTTCGCAGATCGAGACTCAGGCATCTGAATCCGAAGAGGAACTTGATTATGTATATGGCGAACATTTCCATTCTGATGTTCCGGTAACTTATACAATGTTCTTCAGTGATGCGAGCTGGTATGCTATGCAGGATTCTTGGCAGACAGAAGGTATCTTCAAGGATATCGAAGATCTTACTAATGTTCACCTTGATATCAGATCATACGATTCAAGTGACTACATGAACAACATTACTCTCGATATCAATGCAGGTGATGCAGCGTACATCATCCCTAAGGTCTATGATGATTCCGGATTCGTTGACGGCGGTGCTATCGTACCTATTTCCAAGTACGTAGAGTATATGCCTAACTATGTTGACTTCTATAATAAGTACAACATGCAGGAAGATCTTCTTACGATCACAAGAAGCGACGGAAACTACTACAGACTTCCAGGTATGTATGACTCTACAATGCCTGACTACTCACTTCTCATAAGAAAAGATCTTTTCGATAAGGCTGGAGTTGATATTACAGCTATCGAAAAAGATTACACATGGGAAGACCTTTGCGATGCTTTGGTCAAGGTTAAGGCTCAGATGGTTAAGGATGGCCTTTGCAGTGAGTCAGATTACATCTGGTCAGATCTCTGGTGCGGTAACGAATCCGGACAGGGTAACGGTGGTAACCTCTTGAAGCTCATGGGTAACTCCTATGATGTAAATGCAGGTTGGGCTATCGGTGACGGTATGCGTTATGATCAGACAAACGACAATTTCTATTTCTCACCAACAACAGAGAGATATAAGGAAATGCTCAAGGTAGCTAACAGGTTTGTTGAAGAAGGTATCCTTGATCCTGAGACATTCACACAGGATGATGCAACAGCTACAAACAAGTTCTATAACGGACAGACAGCTATCATTTCTGTTAACAAGTCACAGTATGCTAACTTCGTTTCCAACCTCGATTCCAACCTCGGTTCAGGAAACTATGAAGTATATTATGCAGTTGCTCCACAGGGCGCTACAAACTACAGCCCAGCTGGTGCTGGTCGTCTCGAGTGCGGCGTTATGATCTCACAGAGAGCTCTCGACGAGCTTGGTAAGGACGGCTTCATCAAGATGCTCAGATTCGTTGACTGGCTCTGGTATTCAGAGGAAGCTTACAACCTCGTTAAGTGGGGTGTTGAGGGTAAGACATATCAGGTTAACGCTGATGGTTCCAAGTCCCTTATGCCGGGTATGTGCTGCTCCGGTCTCGGCTATGCTAATGACGAAGACGGCACAATGACAGATATCAGACTCCAGTGGGGTTATGCAGGCGGTAACTTCTGGTATGGTCACACAATGGCTGAAGCATCTGACCACTTCGTTCCTGAAGTAGCTGCATTCGTTCAGCACGTTGGTGAATATCGTGACCCAGTGCCGCTTTCACCTGGACTTGCTCCTTCAGAGGATCAGACTGAGGAGATCAACCTTATCGCAACTCCATTGATCGATAATGTAAATACTTGGACATTGAGCTTTGTAACAGGTAAAGAAGACATCGACGCTAAGTGGGACGAGTATGTTGCTTCCTGCGAAGGACTTAATTCACAGGGACTCGTTGACCTCTATGCTGAAGTCTACGGAAAGTAAATCCTAACTGATACACGACTATTGAAATTGCCCCTCGGATAATTCCGGGGGGCTTTTTCTATCGTTGGGGAAAAATAAAAGGACAGCTGTCAGACTGTCCTAATTTTTTATTCAACTCCCTTTTTACAAAAGTGTTCCCGGGGTGTTTTTCCGAAAAATACAGACACTCTGATTTTGGGGTACACGAAATATATCTGTTTCTTCGATAACTGCGGCAAAGGTTTCATACCGGGAACAAATTTTATTAAGTAGGGCAGAAGATGAGGCTCTGTTATTTGTAAGCATATAATATGGCATCATCAGCCGTACTGATACCACCTGCATTCTCATAACATCTGCAAGCGGAAATATTGCTCTTATTCGTTATTAAAAACAATTTTCTGCAACCGATTTTTTTTGAATGGGCATTGATATATTTCATCAATTCAGTACCATAACCTTTGTTCTGATATTTTTCCATCATCAACAAAATATTTCATTAACTTGATATCCTGCTGTTCTAATACTTTGTATTCCATGACGGTCACCCTTAAAAATCTAACTCCCTTTTACAATTTTGTGTCCGATGTAGAATTAGCTACGACAATTAAGTGAAATCTAAATATTTAGCAGCACCTTTGTAGCGCAGCGTTCTATATTTTGTATAGAAACTCATTAGAAACACTTTTGTAAAAAGGGAGTTATTCAAATAACTTTTTCGAATTGTTGTAACAGATGTCTTCGATTATCTTTTTCAAGATGTCTTCATCGTAAGGGAAAAGATGCTGATCTATCTGCTCACTGATGAATGAACAAAGTATCCTTCTGAAGTATTCATGTCTTGTGTATGACAGGAAGCTTCGTGAGTCTGTGAGCATTCCGATAAAGCTTGGCAGATATCCCTGACACGAAAGTGATTTCATGTGATCGAGCATACCATTCATGTTATCGTTGAACCACCATGCTGCACCATGATATACATTCAGGAAACAACCGCATAAAGTATCGATCATCGTATTGTTGTTCGGATCGAGACTATAAAGGATCGTTCTAGGGAGCATATCCTCAGAAGTAAGTTCTGACAGGAACATGGAAAGCGGTGTAACAAAATCGATCGCGCCGCTTATGCTGTCACATCCGCAGTTGACTCCCATCGCTTTGAGATTTTTCTTATTAATGTCTCTTATGCATCCGAAATGAAGCTGCATAGTAAAGCCGAGCTGCGCATACTTTCTTGCACAATGGAGAAGTATGTAAGTCTTATACTTATCGATCTCAGATCTTGTAAGAGCACTTGTTTTTCTCTTCTCGAAAATGGATTCAATCTCGCTTTCGAGTGCTCTCTCGAAAACGAATCTTTCCATGCCGTGATCAGCGATCCTTGAACCCATTTCATGGAAGTATTCGATCCTCTGATCAATAACTAAGAGAAGATTATTTAATGTGTTGATAGTAGTTCCTGAAACTGACTCAAGTTTCTTGATGTAATCTTCAAACGAATCCTTTTCGATATCGAGTATAGGATCAGGTCTAAATGAAGGGAGGACCTGAGTCTTAAATGACTCATCATCCCTGATCATCTTATGCCATCTAAGATCATCGCAAGGATCGTCAGTTGTACAGATGATCTCTACACCTGATCTTTCGATAAGACCTCTTGCGCTGTACTTATACGGATCTTGTTCCATCATGGAGCAAGTCTTGTTCCAGATCTCTTCAGCGTTTTTGCTGTTAAGTGGTTCGCTGATACCAAAATACTTTTTAAGTTCCAGACAGTTCCAGTGATATAACGGACTTCCGATCGCTTTACCGACTGTGTCTGCCCATGCGATGAACTTGGCTTTGGGATCACCGTTTCCTGTTATTAGATCCTCATCTATATTATTGGCTCTCATAAGACGCCATTTATAGTGATCACCGGATAACCAGATCTCAGTTAAGTTCTTAAATGTCTTATTCTCTGCGATCTCTTTCGGATCGATGTGACAATGATAGTCAACGATAGGGAGATCTTTCGCATAATTCTCATATAAGGAATATGCTATTTCAGATCTTAAAAGGAATATCTCATCTAAAAAAGTAGACATACAAATCCTCCCAAACTGCTGTAATATATTTATTACTAAACATTACAGTAAAATAGTATTGAATACAAGTCTAAATGTGCTAGAATACTAGTAAGCAGATAGGAGGATTTCTGTTTCTATGGATATTAAGAAAAAAGCCGCGGAAGTCGGCATAGTTCCTGTAGTTGTCCTTGATGATAAGAATGATGCATTGCCTCTTGCAAATGCGCTTCTCGAGGGCGGTATCCCGTTTATGGAGATTACACTTCGTACTTCCTGTGCTATTGATTCAATTAAGATAATTTCTGAGTCCTGTCCTGATATGATCGTCGGTGCAGGTACTGTTATAAATGTTGATCAGGCTGCTTTAGCTATCGAGAACGGTGCTAAGTTTATCGTTTCACCTGGACTTGATGAAGGTGTCGTTAAGTTCTGTCAGGAGAAGGGAGTATTCTGTATCCCTGGATGTGTTACTCCGACAGAGATCATGAAGGCTATTTCATTAGGTCTTGATCTCGTTAAGTTTTTCCCTGCTAATGTCTACGGCGGTCTTAAGGCTCTTAAGGCTTTATCAGCACCGTTTTCAGGTATTAGTTTCCTCCCGACGGGCGGTGTTGATATCGATAATCTTTCCGAGTATGTATCTGCACCTTTCATAAGTGCTATCGGCGGAAGTTTTGTCTGCAAGAAGAGTGATATCTCAGCTCATGAATTTGAGAAGAT
>JAGCGE010000243.1 GCA_017649745.1 Clostridiales bacterium
AGAATCGTATCTATGCAGATCCCTGTAGATAAGATCCGTGAAGTTATCGGTTCCGGCGGAAAGGTTATCAACAAGATCATCGCTGATACTGGTGCTCAGATCGACATCAATGACGAAGGTAAGCTCTTTATCTCTACACCTGATCTTGAGAAGGCTGATAAGGCTAAGAAGATCATCAACGGAATCATTGCTGATCCTGAGGTTGGTGCTGAATTTGAGGGTACAGTTACAAGACTTATGGACTTCGGTGCATTTGTTGAGTTCATTCCTGGTAAGGAAGGTCTCGTTCACATCAGCAAGCTTGCTTGGAATCGTGTTGATAAGGTTGAGGATGTCGTTCATGAGGGCGATAAGGTACGCGTAAAGGTTATCGAGATCGATAATCAGGGTAGAATTAACCTTTCTATCCGTGATACTCTTCCAAAGCCAGAAGGCTATGTAGAAGAAGAGCCACGTAAGCGTGAGCCAAGAAACCGTGATCGCAGAGGCGGTTTCAACGGTGGAAATCGTGAAAGAAGAAACTTCGATCGTAGAGACAACAACAATAATGATGGTGGCGACGAAGAGCAGAAGAGGGGCAGAAGAATCGAATTCTGATCCTGATCCGAAATGAATTTACGGGGCACCTCACAAATGTGAGATGCCCCTTTATTTTGTTTTTTTAACAATTGACATTTCCTAAAAGAAGTTTGACAATAATATTGAATAGAGAGGTTGAATTTATGAAAACTGCACTTACTATTGCAGGAAGTGATTGTAGCGGTGGTGCCGGTATTCAGGCGGATTTGAAGACGATGATCGCCAATAAAGTGTATGGGATGAGCGCGATCACAGCATTAACTGCACAGAATACCATGGGGGTCTATGATATTTTCGATGTGACTCCGGAGTTCCTTAGAAGTCAGTTGGAAGCTGTTTTTTCAGACATTTTCCCTGACGCGATTAAGATAGGAATGGTTTCCAGACCGGAACTTATAGACGTAATATCTGAAGTACTAACCAAGTATAAGGCAACTAATATCGTTCTCGATCCTGTTATGGTATCGACCAGTGGCTCTAAGCTCATAAGCGATGATGCCATATCTGTTCTTACAGGTAAGCTCATACCTCTTTCAACTGTCATTACACCTAATATCCCGGAGGCTGAAGTTCTCTCTGGAATTAAGATCAACTCTGAAGAAGATATGATGACAGCTGGAAGAAAGATATCTGAGTTGTTTGGTTGTTCGGTGCTTCTTAAGGGTGGCCACAGCATCAATGATGCTAATGATCTTTTAATCGAGGGCAATGATCATACGTGGTTTAACGGACGAAGGATCGATAATCCTAATACCCATGGAACAGGATGTACTTTATCAAGTGCGATCGCATCTAATCTTGCGAAGGGATTTGATCTTAAGACGTCAGTATCAAAAGCTAAAGCTTATATATCCGGTGCGCTGGAGGCACAATTGGATCTTGGAAAGGGCAGAGGTCCAATGGATCACGGATATCTTATAAAGGCAGATCTGAGTTTGGAGGAAACTTAAAGGAGACGACAAAAAAGGTTTGTATAATCTGTAAATTTGTTAAACAGGTGTTAACTATTTTTGACCAAATGAGAGTAATTGTTTCGCTCGATTAAAGGATTTGTGAAAGGTCCTCTGATCCCGTTGAAACGGCGATTTCATTCGATAGAATGGAACTATAACAGTGGTTTTTGTGTTGTAGATGTTTGGGGGAAAAAGATATGAAAAGCACTTTAAGGTTAACAGGATTGGTTATCAGTGTTGCTTTGGCGTTGGGGATGGTAACAGCTGTTCCGAGGAGTGTATCTGCCGCTTCTGATACAGGAAGAAAGTATCAGTATGATACTTATGGTGAGTATGATCTTTTTACATCTACTTCCACTGCGGCTTCTTATGCGAAGTCATGTCTGATAGAACGTGAGCGTGAGTTCACGTTCTATCTTGTTTCTGACAGTTCATTTACTAGGGATTCCGTTTCCTCTATCAGTAAGGATATTATTAAACAGGCTTGCGCTCATGATCCTTCCAATTCATCGGCAGGTGATTATCTTGAGAAAGCTTATCCGACATATGTATTCAGTTTTATTATCTTTGGCAGAGTATATAACGGTAAGAGCCTTGTAAGGATCACATATGATTTCACTTATTATTCTGATAAGGGTATGGAAGCTTCTTTGGATTCAGGACTTGATGGTGTTATCAGATCATTAAACCTTGGATCAAGGAGCGACTATGAGAAAGTCTATGCAATCTATAACTGGATAGCTACAAATACCCAGTATGATCACACTAATGAGAAAAAGACATATGACAAGAGAGATCCTCTATGTTACACAGCATACAATGCATATTTCAAACACACAGCTGTATGTCAGGGTGTTGCAACTTTATTCTATAAGATGCTTCTTAAGGCTGGCATCGATAACAGAATAGTTTATGGAACTAACCATTGCTGGAATATCGTTAGAGTCGATGGTAAATACTATCACTGTGATGTTACTTGGGATCTTGGAAGAAGAGATTTCTATAATTTCCTTAAAGGCAGCAATACTTATTTCACTGATGAACACAATATTTCAGGTAAAGACGTATCCAGAGGTTATAGTATCTCTGCTGATGATTACAATTCAAAGGCTGTAACTTCAACAACTAATTCCGGAAGTGCTTATGATAACGTTTCTAAGTTCGTATGCAGACTTTACACAGTAGCTCTTGGAAGAGAAGCTGAAGAATCAGGAAAAGTATACTGGACTGATCTTCTCGTTTCTAAGAAGGTTAACGGTGCAGATGCAGCTAAGATGTTTATTATCAGCCAGGAGTTCTCAGATCGTAGAACAAGTAATGAGCAGTACGTAAAGATCTTATATGATACATTCTTTGACAGACCGATGGATGACGGCGGAAGAGATTATTGGACTAATCTTTTGAATAATGGTCATTCAAGAGAATCTGTTCTTATGGGATTCATCAATTCTAAGGAATGGAATGATATCTGTAATTCATATGGTATCGAATCAGGTGCCGTTCTTACAGCAACTCCTTCTACAGCTAAAGATACAGCAAAGATCAAGGGATTTGCAGAGAGATTATATACTAAGGCTTTAAATCGTGAAGCTGAGGCATCAGGTCTTGAGTATTGGACAGATATGCTCGTATCAGGAAAGATAACTGGTAAAGAAGCAGCTTATAAGTTCGTATTCAGCCAGGAGTTCAAGGATTCTAACGTATCTAATGAAGAGTTCGTAATGAGACTTTACAGGCTCTTTATGGATCGTGAATATGATCAGTCGGGATTCGATTATTGGGTTGGTGAACTTAATAATGGTGTTGACAGAAATACAGTATTTAACGGATTCTCAGGTTCTGAAGAGTTCGGAAATATCTGTGACAGTGTAGGAATAGCTAGATGATTAAGCAGGGGTTTTAAGTTCTATCATAATTAACCCTTTGGAAGGAGGCTTCTACCCGTTGAGTCTCCTTCCTTTTTTAGTTATCTCTGCTCTTATTGAAAAGACTTAGCTGAGTCTTGGTCTTGATCATCGGTATCTTAACTTTGAAGATAGCTCCGCCTTCAGGTTTGTTTCCGGCTTCAACAGTACCGTCATGCTCTTCAGCGATCGCTTTAACAAGTGCAAGACCTATACCGTGCTTACCGTCGCTTCCTTTGGCGAACCTGTCAAACAGATGCCGCATTACTTCGTTGCTTATTCCGGGACCGTCATCAGAAATCTCGAAAATGACAAATTTGCCCTGTGTGTAGCAGTTGAAGAATACAAT
>JAGCGE010000244.1 GCA_017649745.1 Clostridiales bacterium
AAAGAATGCAATAGCGTTATACGTGAGTACGACGAAAAGAAATTGCTACAAACAGGAGAATAAAGAGTGGCTCAGATAAAGCTTCACGATATCTTATGGCGAACTAAAAATGCTGGCGCTAGTCCAGATGATAATCGCCGAACTGAATTATATTTCGCTGGATGCCAGAAAGCTTTATCTGGCAACCCCTGTAAAAATTGTTTTAATCCTACACTATGGAATAATAAGTATCATATTCCTCATAACGTAGAAGAAATTGTATGGGCTTTGGATTTACATAATATTCCGAAGCACATTACAATCGTAGGCGGTGAGCCTACTGACCAGCTTGAAGGATTGAAAGAGCTGATTCCACTTTTGAAGAAACATGGATACGAGACCATCCTATTTTCATGGCGCGATCCGGAATGGATTATGATGAATTTAGGAAACGATATCCTTAGTCATCTTTCATACGTCGTCTGCGGCCCGTATGAAGAAGCGCATCGTATTTATGACACATCTAAAGACGATGGTTTACATAATGTAATTGGGTCAGATAATCAGATTATTCTGCAATGTTCTGACACGACATCTCCGATGACTATTAGCGTTAGTAAATTGGATCGGATCGAGTATCCATATTTCGTTTTAAAAGATGGGACTAAGGTAGGCAGATGCGATAATAAGGCGGCATAATATGAGCATATTGGATTATTATATCCCTTCTGAATTTGGTTATGTTCTACGACTAACACCATCTCATGTATTCTCTGTATATTTTGAATTCTATTTTCATATCGAACTGGATGAAAATCGTTTCTATTTAGTCCTGACAAATAAAGGAACTAAAGAGTTAATATCGGATGATATACTCCAGGGAGCAATCGATAGTGCGACTAGAAATTCAAAGATAACATTATATAGTTTTTATCATAGCATTCTACCGTTAAAAGAAAAACTTATCGATGACGCGCTGGATAAAAATTGTGTGCGCCTAGACAAATTTTTATTTAATGGCAGTGGCTATGCAGAGAAGAAAGATGGAATCGTTATGTTTTTTGATAAGAAGACATTAATGATTAATAGACTTAACAAAAGTCCGTCTTTTATTGTCACAAAGAAAGCCTATAAGAAAGCGGATAATTCCTATATTGCTACCGGTGATGATAGCCATGCATCATTCTTTATATACTATCCCGATGGAGATTTTATATTAAGGTTTGACACTTTATATATGGATAACACATTCATCGTAGAAAAGATTAGTAGATGTTCAACGATGCAATATCTACAAATGTATAAAAGTAATCGGAATGCGCTCGATATTTATAAAGCCCATACCGACAGTAGCAATAGAATGTTAAGGAAATTATTTAAGTAAAGGAGACCAACACATGCGAAAGTGTATGCAAGACTTTGCGAAGCTGTTAGCCTCTAGAGATACGTGTATCTATGTGCGTACATATGAGGAAAATCAGTTCATCAAAGATCTGGCAGATATCTTAAGCGGGAATGCAGAGTACAGTATTTATCCACAAAAAGAAGAAGAAAGCTTTGAGGATAAAGATGTGCCTAAAACAGAAGACGAAGAGAAAAATTTCGATAACATCTCTGTTTATGTATTCACCCGCTTTGAGGGTATGTACAAGATTGATTTAAAGGCGCCCGAAGTATTCTCGCGTCGCGTTTATAATAAAGATATCAAAAACATTAACCAACTGTTCCATTTTATCCAGCAGAATTCAAACAATGCGCAAATTGCTTCTGACAATTTTGATTTTATCGAAACGTTATCGGAAGCTACCGGCGAAGAAAAAACTAAACAGGAAGAAAAGAAAGACCGCATTAATATCTTTATCTTAAAAGATTTACATTTATTCTTTGATAAGGATACAATCCGCACACTTAGGGATATCAAAGAAGATCTTAATGAGGCTACTTACTGTCCGATTATTGTTACTGCTCCGGTAGTTGACATTCCGTGTGAGCTCGAGAAGCTCTTTACGCTTTTTGAATATGATCCAATGGATAAACAGGATATTTATAATTTCTTACACGATGCTGCATCTGAAGTTGGCTACTCTGAAGAAGCAATCAATGAAATTTGTAGCGCGTGTATTGGCCTGACAGAAAGAGAAATCTATAGAGCCATCTCTCATAGCGTAGCTAATGTCGGAACCGTGGATACTAAAATTATTCACGATGAAAAAATTCAGATCGTTAAAAAATCTGGCGCATTAGATTATCTTGAACCGCAACAGACTTTGGAAACTACTGGTGGATATGACAGTCTTAAGACTTGGATTAAAGAGTTGAAGATTGCGTTAACGCCGGAAGCTGCAAAGTTTGGAATCGTTCAGCCCAAAGGCGCTATGTTGGTCGGATTACCAGGTAATGGTAAAACCATGACTGCTGACATCATTGCGAACTATTTAAAGATACCTCTGCTAAAGTTGGACTTAGCACGTATCATGGGTTCTTTCGTAGGCCAATCAGAAAGACAGATTGCGAACGCTTTGCGTATCGTAAAAGCCTGTCGGCCGTGTGTTCTGTTAATCGATGAGGCGGAAAAATTATTTGGTGGCTATAAGAGTTCATCTAATACAGACTCAGGTACTTTGTCCAGAGTTCTGGCACAGTTATTAAACTTCTTACAGGAAGATAATACCGGAGTCATTACAATTATGACTTCAAATGATGTATTTGAATTGCCACCAGAATTAATGCGTAGCGGAAGATTAGATGCTCAGTGGTATTTTGGCTTCCCAGATACCGATGAACGCAGAGAAATTCTTAATATCTATTTAGAAAAGAATAATCTGCAAATCACTGAAAACATCTTTAATTATATCATTCGTACTACGAGAAATTATTCCGGCGCTGAGATTAAAGAAATTGTAAAGAATCTTCTTGTAAAATCCTATTTCCGTCAGCTTCAGGAAGGTAAAACTCCTGAACGCGAAATCACAGTTGACGATGCGAAACAGGCCATTGCCTCTATCGTACCCATCTATCAGTCTTCAAAAGAAAAGATCGATGTATTTACGGAGATGGCAAAAGGGAGGTATCGTAACGCATCAGTCGGAAAGGGTGTAGCATGATCATTCCATTACATTCTGTTACATTAACTTCCGAACAGTTGGAAGTCGCTGAGGGAATCGCGATATCTGAAGTTAACGACGTTGCCGCTAATATGGAGATATTCTCCGATTCTCTTCAGCGAACATATTTATTTAAAGATTTTGATCTCATGAAATGTTTCTATGATTATCTGAAAGCGAAAAAGATTCCAGAAAATGGTCAAGGTTTAGATGACCAACGCCTTCAGGAACTCTTCTTCCACTATCATACGGTTAGTAATGAGGAATAACGGTTATGAAAGTTACTTTATTAAGTCATACAAAAGACATTGAAGCATTAATTGCTGCGGCTGCCCGTACATGTTACTCCGCTTCTACAACGGAAGACATATATAATACGATGGCGGCCGATCCAAAAAAGAATGAAGAGTTCATTCAACGCTTACGCGATATGGGACATGAAAGCCCATTGGAACATGTAAGTTTTACATTCGGTATTGACGGCGTATCTCGCGCCTTAACACATCAGCTTGTACGTCACAGACTTGCTTCTTATTCGCAGCAGTCCATGCGTTACGTTGATGGAAAGAACTTTCATTACGTAATACCACCGGAAATCGAAAAGAATAAACATCTTAAGAATGCCTATGAAAACTTCATGGCATACTGTATGGATTTCTATGAAGCCCTTACAGAGAATGGGATCAAAAAAGAAGATGCACGTTACGTTCTTCCGAACGGTACGACATCCAATATCGTTGTTACAATGAACGTACGCGAATTATTCCATTTCTTCTCCGTACGCTGTTGTACACGAGCACAGTGGGAAATCAGAAACCTGGCATGGGAAATGCTCAAGATCTGTAAAGAAGTGTCTCCCACTTTATTTGAAGGCTGTGGCGCATTCTGCGATCAGCATAAATATTGTAAGGAAGGGTCCATGTCGTGCGGCAAGTATCCACTCCTTACCAACTTAATGTGTTCCAAGGAGGAATAGACATGTCTAATTGGTTACGTGCTAAGATTAGCACCACAATCAAAAACCCGAAGCGTAGCATATTCGAAAAGGCGCTCGACAACATGGGTTACAAACCGGACTACACTCTGAAGGAAGTCCATGGTTCTTTCAGCAGCGAACGTTCCGAACCCGTACAGTGCGTACTGCGCGATAAAGCTACCAACGAAGTTACCACGATCGGTTTCAACTTTCACAAGAACGCCGAAGGCGAGGCTGTTGTAACTGTATCCGGTGATTTCTATCGGACACGTTTTACCGGTGACGAATTCATCAGCAAACTGGGTCTGCAGTACAATTACGAAAACACCAAAGCCATCATGGAAGAAAATGGTTTCGTGATTGAAGACACACAACAGGCAAACGATCAGATCGTCCTGGTAGGCTATCGCCAGGTAGCTTAACCCTGGCTTACAATGTGAAAAGGCGGGATTCATTTCCCGCTTTTTCCATTTTTATAAAAAGATAGTGACTTTTGTATAAAGGAGAATAGTTTATGGAACAGAGAATTAAAGCTACTATTGGTATCGACGGCAACGTAGAGATTGAAACGTTAGAAGGATTCCAGGGTAGCGCCTGTGCTAAAGAAACTGAAAAGCTGCTTCAGGCTATCGGTGGAACCGTAGTCGAAGAGAAGAAGAAAGCATCCTTCTATGAAGATGGAGATAATCCGGTAGAAATTTTGAATCAGTAAAAACAAAAAGGAGAAGGCTTATGGCTACTAAAGAAGAAGTTCTGGCAACGTTGAACGAAGACCAGCGGAAAGCAGTCATTGATTATCAGGGCAATATGTGTATAGAAGCCGGCCCAGGATCTGGTAAAACGGCCACAATCGTTGCCCGTTGCCAGTATATGATCTTAGATGGCGTTAAGCCTTCTTCGATCTTGGTATTTACGTTCACAAAGAAAGCGGCTAACGAATTACGAGATAGAATTCAAAGGGCCGTTGGCGAACATGCAGCAAAAGAAATGACGATCTCTACGTATCATAGTTTCTGTGGAAAACTTTTACGACGTTTCGCAGAACATGTAGGGCGTAATCGTAACTTCAGTATCTACGACGAAGACGACAAGAAGAGCGTACTGGCTCCTATCTGTAAAAAGCATTCTGATTTTAAGTATGTAGAAGCAAAAGATTATATTAGCAATTTCAAAATGAAGAACATTACAGCCAGCAAAGCGGTAACCATGGAATTTGACAATAGCTTTGCAAAAGTCGCCGCTAAAATTTATAAGGAATATGACGACGTGATGGCTAAATGTAATGCATTTGACTTTGATGATCTTGTATTCCGTGCTTATTTATTGCTTCAGAACTTTCCAGAAGCTCGTGACTTTGTACATAATAAATTCAAATATATCTTATCTGATGAGAATCAGGATGCGAATCATCAAAATTTGGATTTTATTTTATTATTGCGTGGCGATAATGGGAATTTGTGTGTAGTAGGAGATTCTGACCAGAGTATTTATGGATTTAGAGGATCGGATATCGCTAATGTATTGCGAGTTACTTCCGGTTCGGAGTTTAAGCATGCTACGTTGGGACGCAACTACCGGTCAACAAAAACTATCGTGAATGCTTCTTCTTGTGTCATCAATAAAAATATTGTCCGCACGCAAAAGAAATTGACGACAGAGAATGAAGATGGTGAAGCTATTATAGTATCGCGTTTCAGAACCACACCAGAAGAAACGAGAAAGATCGCATTTCAGATTAAAGAACTTCATGAAGTTAACGAAATCCCGTATGATCACATGGCCATCTTAGTAAGATTGCAGTGGCATACCCGGGAATTAGAGCGGAATCTATTGGACCTTGGCATTCCTTATCAGTTAAAAGGATTGCTTCCGTTCTATGCTCGTAAAGAGATTAAAGATATGACGTCGTATTTGCGTATCCTGTCTAATCCAAATGACATGGATGCGTACGCGCGGGCCATTACAATTCCAAAACGTAATATCGGTGCCGCCAGTATTGAAAAAATTTTACAAAAAGCAAGACAAACCCAAGAGTCATGTGATATAATAGAATTGTACAGGGATTTGCGTTTCGCTCCAAGAATTTATAACGCATGCAAGGGTTTTGAGTCTCTTATCACAAATCTTCGTAGCTCTGAATTCGAGGATGTTGGTGAGCTTCTTCAGAATATAGTAGAAAGAATTGATTATTTTAATTATCTGGAGAACGAATGTAAAGACTCCTCTGAATATAATGAGCGAGTAGCTAACGTAGAAGAGCTTATCCGTTTTTGCTCTCACTATGTTAACATATCAGATTTCCTAGAGAATTTTGTTATTGATCCAATCGACATGGCAAACGAAAAAGAAACAAAGCCTGGCGTAAATATCATGACAATGCATGGCTCTAAAGGATTGGAATTTGACGTAGTCTTTATGACATCCATGAATGATAACGTATGTCCATTCATTAAAAGCCAAACTTCTCCAGAAGAAATCGAAGAAGAGAGGCGCCTATTTTATGTAGCCATGACGCGAGCAAAGAAAAAATTATTTATCTCTTATGCTCTTCAGTATGGCACTAGAAACAGTATGGCGCAAGGAGCATTTAAGTCGCGCTTTATTACGGATATACCTAAACAGTACGTTAAGTACTATGCATCTTAAGAAGGATACTTTCTAAACTCTGGCTATTTTCCTGTTACAATTCTTTTATGGAGGAAAAGAAATGAGAGAAAGAAGATACTCATCAGAAGAAGTTGTTAATCAGGCTAAAAGAATCGTCGAGAGTTTAAAAGAAAATGCCCAAGAGTGGAGAAAGCTTCCTTATCGTTATATCTGTCTTTTTTGCGGTGTTCCCTTACGGAGCGCTCAGCCTATTCTAGTTAGAGTTCGTGCACATCCTAATGTGGAGTACAGGTATCAGCCTAGCTCCGTAAGGATACCGACCGCAATATGTCACTACGTAGAAGAAGAGAATAATTCAATACGCAGTGAAAGATTTGCCCAATTCGATGAAACAACATATCGATATTTATACGAAAAGGTAAGCCTTCGTTACAATCCAAATCAAAACCATGAAAAGTTTATGCTCTTAATGATTTTCATAGAGCAGCTATTGCTCAATGGCTTTCATACAATGTGGAGAGACCTGGCATATGGTGCTTATGCTATCATGATGGGCGTAGAAATATCCGATATCCAACGAATGGTTTCGGATCTTGAAAAGACAAAAATAATAAAGCGTCTTGGAATGGGACGCTTGTACCGGATTGCATTATCAGAGCGAGAGTTTAAATCTCTAGAAGAATCTGCTTATGCAAAGCAGCAAGAAGAAATAGTAGAACGCAGCAAAAATGTTTTAAAATCTAAGCCCGCAGAGCAATCTGAAAACGAGTTTACTGTATTAACAGAGTTAAACGCAGTTACTTCTATCATGAAGGACACTCTTGAAAGTAGCTACGTTATAAATGAACGCGTCGTCAAACAACAGATGCTGATGAATGATCTGGCCACTGCATTACAATCGCTACAGGAAAAAGAATCCGTATATTCTGGCATGGCCGTTAGAATTAACGCGATCTCTAAGAACTATGAACAGGCGATAGAAAATGCTAAGGAGCTGGAAGCTAAAAATACCGAGATGAAACATCTTGCTGCACAACATGATAAATTTTATAAAGAACAGAAGAATATCGCAAAAGAAAATCTAGAAGCAATGTTCAGTAGAATCTTATCTTCCATGGAGGAATACTTTACATTGCCTTTGCGAGAAAAGAATAATCTTGTCAATATCAACCGTACAAAAACAGCGGTAACTAAAATAGTTATGAGTACGATTGAAGCTATCGAGAAAGGAAAACTTGTGGAATGATTTTATTAAAAGAGGCAGACGGTTCTTACTTCGCAGAATGTACTTCTACATACTCCGAAGAAGAAAGAATGCTTTATGAAATAATGGGTAAGTATGCTTATGATTTCGATTTAAAACGTCTTCAATGGAAAATTCCAGAAGAATGTTATAAAGAAATTCAAGCAGCCGTTCAATCTATTCCTAAACCCGGTAGTTCATTAAAGTTGCCTCTGTTTCCATATCAGGAAGATATTGTATCCTTCTGTTTAAATAAGGGGCGCGCCTTAATTGCAGCTGTGTGTGGCCTTGGAAAAACGCCGTGCCTTATATCGATTTATACAGATGCAATTAAGCAGAAAAAGATTACGGGTCCAGGACTTATCGTAGTAAAAGCGTCGCTTAAAGTTCAATGGAAGAAAGAAGTCGAAAAGTTTACAAACCTAAGAGCCGTTATCTTAGATACAGAAAAAGCTAGAACATCTAGTGTACTGACTAAGATTAAGCGCACACAGAAAAAAATTGATGACCTTTTAAAAGAAACGTCACACGAAGCTGATGTAAAAATAGCTGAGTTAACAGATCAGATCGAAGAACTACGTGAACAGGCCGTAAACCTGTTCCGTAGTCAATTCGACAACGCAGATTTATATATAGCTAACTATGAAACACTAAATGATCTGGCCGTACGCAAAGAATTACATCGTCGTAAGATACAGTATATGGCATGTGATGAGATACAGTATATTAAAAATGACCGGGCGACCAGAAGTAAAAGTGTATGTGAATTTTCCGATGTAAAGATGCGCTTTGGTGCTTCAGCTACGCCTATTCAAAAAAATCCCCTAGATGCATTTAGTATCATGAAGTTCTTAGAACCAACGCTATTCCCAAAGAAAGGGCAATTTGAACAAAGATATATACGCTATTCAGGTTATGGGATTATTGCTGGAAGCAAGAACGAAGAAGAACTAAACAATAAACTGTCTGATTTCATGATCGTTAAGACTCATGAAGATGCAGACTCCTGTCTACCATCCGTAGTTCCAATCACAAGATACTGTGAGATGGATCCTAAACAGGTACGTATGACAGAACAGTTACTGGAAGAAATAAAAGCATTAAAAGAAGAAGAACAGGAAATTCTTAAGAAGTATTCTAATCCTGAACAGGGTAAGCAAAATGAACGAGTCAAAGTAATCGATGCTAACATCGTAGCCAGGCAAACATTCGCTCAGGAACTTGCCGATTCCGAAATGCTTTTAGAAACTAGCGACTCTGAGATGGCACATAACTATATCACCGGATGTAAATCTGCTAAACTGGAAATGCTTATTGATCTTCTCGAAGAAATTCTCTCTACGGGAGAAAAAGTTTGCATCTTCTCTAAGTATAAGAGGATGCAAGATATTCTCACGACGAGAATCAGAGATGAGGCTAAACATAATACGGATTTTAATACTGGCATAGCTTATATAAATGGTAGTCTTTCTGCTGAACAGCGGTATGAAGAATCTCATACGAAATTTCAAGACTCAGATGAGTATCAGATACTAATTATGAGCGATGCTGGTGCAGAAGGAATATCATTAGGTAAAGCTAAATATCTGATTGAATATGAACCGGCCGATAGTTATTCAATTCAAACACAACGAAGAGGCAGAATTGAACGGGCAGATTCTGTTCATGATACCGTATTCGTTTATCAACTTGTCGCAGAAAAATCTTATGACGAAATCGCGTTAAAAGTTATAGCTAAGAAAGAAAAATATGATGCCGCAATTATTAAAGGCATCCAATAAAAGGAGGTTCATTTATGTTTGACGATTATTCTGACGTTCCTTTTGACGTCAGCGCAGAAGAAGATGCAGACATTGGTGAAGAGTTATACTCTCAGGGAGATAAGACCGGGCCAATCGATATGATCACTGCAAATTATTATGTCGGGCTTATTAAAAAGAATAAGGCCAAGGCAGAAGAATATGCAGAGAAAGCTAAAGACATGAAGAACGACTTTAGTTTTCGCGTAGATAACTGGCTACGCGGAAGATTAAATGCTCTTGACTATTCTAATCAGTTCTATCTTGGTAAGTTACAGGAGTATTTTAATCAGAATCCTCCGGAAGGCAATAAGAAAACTATCTCTTTGCCAGAAGGAAGTGTAGGATTCTATGCGGTTAGAGAAAAATTTGATTTCGATACAAATGAAAAAGAAATTATTGCCATGTTGGAATCTAATCCGGATCTTCAGAAGAAGTACTTAAAATATAAGCCATCTATTGATAGAATGGCCTTGAAAAAAGCATGTTTGCCTGAAGACGGAAAGGTAACCGTAGAAGGAAAAGTACTCCCTGGTGTAAGCTATACTCCGGCTACTACTGAATTTAAAACACGGTGATGAATTATGGGATACTGTTTTTCAAAGGAGATACTGACCAAGTTAAAACAATGTGACTTGGTTAAGTACTTTAAAAGCCGTTTCCCTAAAATCCCAATTCATAAATCCGGAGAGTATTGGATAGCATGTTGCCCACATCCAGATCATCATGACGAAACACCTTCGTTCAGAATTCATTATGATAGTAAATCTGGTTGGTATTCTTGGATGTGTTTCGCATGTCATGCTGGGAAAAAAGGAGAACTTACACCGAACGGAAAGATTATTAGAGGGTCAGACGCTATCGCATTTGTTATATGGCTAAGCGATTATGTTGGATCGCCACACATATTATCATTTCAAGAAGCTGTCATTGAACTTCTAAAGTTTTTTAACTTACCCGTTCCGGAAGAAAAAGAAAGAATTATAACGAAACAAGAACGCATGAACGAGATTTTATTAGAAGCATTTCAAAAAAGTTTCTATGGTTCAGAAGCAGAAGATTATGCGTTAAGTCGTGGTTTATCAGAAGAAACATTAAAACGTTTTCATGTCGGAACCGATGGTGAACGTCTCGTCATTCCGTTAATCAATGAGAGAAATCAAATTAGCGGTATGATGTATCGCCATCTCCATGGAGAAGAGCCAAAATATTATCATAGCTCTGCTCGCGAGGGGTTTATTAAGTCCACATATCTGTTTGGTACAGAGTTCTTAAATCCTTCTGATAAAAATGTTTTTATAACAGAAGGTTGTTTTGACGTAATGTTAGCATCGCAATACGGAGTTAGTAATGTACTGGCGTGTTTAGGTACAGCTTTTACAGATGGTCACGTAGAACTTCTAAAACGATGCGGCATTGAAACCGTGTCGTTAGCATTTGATGGTGATACTGCTGGCGTGGCTGCCACTAACAGAGCTATAGAATTATTAAATAACTCTGGCTTATCATGTAGAGTAGTTCAACTTCCAGCTGGTATGGATTTATGTGATCTTGCGTTACAAAACAAAGAGAGAACGATGGAATTCATTAATCTGTATACTATGCCAGACTATAGATATGAATTAAATGCGGCAGCCATAGCATATAAGACAGCTAAATATGCGTTGCAAGAAAAATATATGGACGTTATTATTAAAAAGGCAAGTACCTTTACAAAACGGAAAGACTTTAATCGTTTTAAACAATATGTTTTTGATGAATTCGATATACGACTGGAGCAAGAATATGTTCGAAAAACTGAAACAGATCTGGAAGATCCTATTTCCGCCTAAACAACCGCCTAAACCAAAGATTCCACCTAGACCAGAATATGATATAGAAGAGCTTACACAGAGGGGAGAAGAACTTAAAAAGATATATGAAGAACAACATAAGCATGATTCTAATATCTGCCCCAACTGTCGTAACACTACTGATAAACTGATCAAATGTGCTAAATGCGGTAAGACTGGTTGTGATTACTGTATGACTTATGATCCATCAGAAGGGAAATACTTTTGTGAACAGTGCTGGTAACAATGAGAAATTCATTAAAATAATGGATGCGGCCCAAAAAAAGATGGATAAAAAGTTAAAGTTCATTCCACAAAATCAGGATCTGTTAACGTATATCCATCATCTAGAGGACGAAACGCATACACAAAAGGGAGAAGTAGTATTTACCGACCAAAATAATCAGTTACAATATTTTCCATGTGTAACTAAATTTATATCTTTTGTCGATAGTAATACCAGTTTCCCTAAAGATAAAAAACGTAATCCATTTGAGTGTGCTAAAATACAGTATCTCTTATGTAAGAATAGTAACATCGACATTAACAATATCGCGAACCAAAATAATATCGCGAAGTTCCAATGCTCTTGTCGGGACTGCTATCTTATGGCCATTCATGGCGCATTTGAAACAGATAAACTATGCTTCTAAATAGTGTTTTAGCTATTCCAAGAACACACAATATTTTCGCCTGGTTTAAACAAAAACAAATATTTATACCAGAGAAAGAAGTAGCATTAACTCCGGAAGAAATAGCTGGGTCGGCCGCAATACTGCCTAAGGCGGGAATGCTGGTCAACCCTATATTTCTCCAGTTATGGCCATGTGCCATTATAAGTAACGGGCCGTTCGTATATACGTACTGGGATGAAACAGAAAGACCATGTCATATATGGCTGGGCGGAAATATTGAACCAAAAGATTTAATCTATGGCAACAATGCAGTGAAGAAAGCATTGGAAAGAAATCTTTCTACGTATATAAAGATTAAAAACGTAGAAGATTTTTTTGTCGGCTACTTATACTCTTTAAAAGATACAAATCAGAATGCTTTTGGTATGCTATATTTCTTTAAAACAGATAACGTAAAAGCTCTAAAGAGTAAGTACATTGACATAAAGCCAATGACGATAGCCGAACTTAAAAAAGTATATCGAAAATTAGACCCATGGTCAAAAAGACTTTTCGATTATATTTACGAGAATCCTCCTGTGCGTAGCAAAATGGACCTGTACCAAATAAAAAAATCAATAAAAACGGATTGACAAAAAGTCGTGTCCGTTTTATAATATAAACGTAAATGATACACGCCCTAGTAGTTCAGCTGGTAGAACAACGGTTTTGTAAACCGTATGTCGTAGGTTCGAATCCTATCTGGGGCTCCAAAACCGAGGGCCGCTAGCTCAGCTGGTTAGAGCAGTTGACTCATAATCATCAGGTCCACGGTTCGAGCCCGTGGCGGCCCACCATTTAACTCACATGTCCCTAAATATTGTCCGTTGGGCAGTGTTTTAGTTTCATGATTTACTTCCTTTCGACTCCTGGCCACAGAGGAGGATAATATCTGTGGTTGGCATCCATTCCGTACGCCTTTTCGTGGCAGATGCCATGAGTATATAAAGTTGCCCGCTTCCAGTGGATACATTTCTAAAATATTTTTCATAATGGCAATAATATAGAAACTAAGTTACGGAGGCCCAGCCGCGCGGGCTTAAAATAGCGCGGACATTATATGCGGAGTTTGTGGCTCCCTTGCGCCTTCAAGTCCTTTATTCTGGTGCACCGGAATATTGTGATACTGTCGGAACATTGTACTAAGAAACCCTTCTTATTATCTAGTACTGGGTAGTAAGACACCACATGCATGGGTATCCCCGCACCAATAAAAACATGGCGGCAGAGCCTGTCGGCTGGGCAAGAGTCTGCAAAACTCTTTCAGACTGGTTCGACTCCAGTTGCCGCCTCCAATATACAGGAGGACAAAATGATCTTACAACCTTTAGCTGACCAAATCATAATTAAACTTCCTAAAAAGGAAGAAGAAAGAACTGTTAACGGTATTATATTAGCATCTACCGTACAAAAAGAACAGGATACTCGCGGTACCGTAATAGCTGTCGGCTCTGGCCGCTTAATGGATAACGGTAAACGCGTAGAACCTGAAGTCAGCATAGGTGATGAAGTCATTTTTGCCAAGTATGCTGGTACAGAAGTTATGAATGGTGAAGACCACCTTTTGATTTTAAAAGAAAGAGATATAATGGCTATCTTAAAACCAGAAGACAAAGGCATTCATATCGTTCATTAAGATAATAAGTGTAAGGTTTCCGCAGCGGGCAAACCGAACACATATTATAACCGTTCCCGAGTACGATTGCAAGGAAGGGACAATTCCACAGACAAGCTTTGTAGACTATGAATCTACCCAGCGACGGAGGCGAAAAGGTGATACATGGAAGCTTTAAGCTTCATAAGGAAAATAGAATATTGGTCTAGCTAGCCACCGCATGTATCAGGCAGTACCTTTACTTTTTAACTGTCAAAATAAAAAATGGAAATTACCTAGGAGACCGTGCCTAGGCGTCGGGACTTCATCCCTAAGAGTTATTCGGGTTTATTTTCCGTCGACGCAATATCCGCTTTCGTGCCTATGATTCGAAGGAGCCAACAAATTCACAAACAGAGGAATCATCCTCGGCGGTAGGATTTATCCGGTATTAGGCCTAACCCAAAAAAATCCGGAAAGCGTTATAAAATAGACCGGTCAAAGTCAGATAATCCAGACTGAGTCATATCCTGAGCGGAATTGATCAACCGCGTAGAGATACGCTAAAAAAAGGCTAAGTATAAGGTTAGTCACCGTCAGCTTCCTTTAATAGCTGGGTACCAATGGAGCAAAACTGCGCGTGTCTCCTAATGGAAATAATCCACGCATACCCAGAAGCGGAGTCAAAAGCCTGGGGGAACCTCAGAGGAGGACGTAATTGCCATGGTGCCTCTATGGTTCTGGAGCTTCCGCAAAATACGTAGTACATGTATAAAACGCTCCCGCAAAATTATAGGCTTAGCGTAAGGGTTTTATTCTAACGGTGTAAGTCCGTACTCATATAGTCATAGTGTAGTGGCAACACAAGAAGTCTATTTCTAGAGACCGGTTCGATTCCGGAACTATGTGAGGAAGCAATTTAACTAGAAGTTTTCACAGAAAAGCCGACCATCCGATGCTGGTTGCAACAGCTTAGGATATTCAATCTGTAAGGCAGTATGTGCTTTATTGTACAACGTAAGATCCTTACAGATTTCTTGACATCATGACTAGAGCCTTCTCGTGGCGATGTTGTTTCTACTAATCTGGTCGCGAAGGTCATACTTTTGAAACTCCTTTTGAACCCGGTGTCGCAGCGGGTAATCTGCGACAACATTATATGGAGAGGTCTGGCAACTTCGGTGCATGATTATCGTTGTACGATATCCTCTGCAAAATGAATCATGTAAAGTCGCAAAATCACACCTTATGCATTGACCCAGATAGAGTGACTCTCCACCAAACTGCGGGGTATATCAAAGGCAGATTCCCGGGTTCATACCCCGGTGGTTGTCGGTTCGAGTCCGGCCCCCGCTACCAATTAGATACTCAGAGACGCGATCTCTCTTAGTAATTCGGACGCACACAGCAAATTTTTAAGATAAAACTGTTATAGGGAACTGTTTATTTATGTGTCCGGTATATGGCGGGTTCGTCTAGCGGTCTAGGATAGCGGCTTGTCACGCCGCAGACACGGGTTCAATTCCCGTACCTGTCGCCATTCTTATTATTCCCTCATAGCTCAATTGGATAGAGCACAACGCTACGGACGTTGGTGTTGTGGGTTCAAGTCCTACTGAGGGAGCCATCTGGCGGGTTCATCTAAAGGTTAGGATATGAGACCTTCAATCTCATCATATCGGGTTCGAATCCCATACCCGTCACCATATTATTCCCAGGTTGTGTAGTGGTAGCACAGCGGACTTTGGATCCGCTAGCGTTGGTTCGAGCCCAGCCCTGGGAACCAATTCCTCTTTAGTTCAATGGACAGAACACGGGTCTTCTAAACCCACGATATAGGTTCGATTCCTATAAGGGGAGCCAAATATAAAATTTATATGGGTCGGTATCCAAGTCTGGCTAAAGGGGGTAGACTGTAAATCTACTGCGTTTTCACGCTTCGCTGGTTCAAATCCATCTCGGCCCACCATTTTATGCGTACTTGGTTTAACGGGTAAAACGTACCGCCTATTAAGTTCTAGATGGAATAGGGAGAAAGGTTAACATTTCTCAGTAAGATTTAGGTTCGAATCCTAAAGTACGTATCATTATCTCTGTATAGCTCAGTTTGGTAGAGCGCGTGCCTTGGGAGCATGAGGTCGGGGGTTCAAGTCCCTCTACAGAGACCATATTTAACTACATAGGGTGCGTAGCCTAACGGTAGGGCACGTGATTGTGGCTCACGGTATTCCGGTTCGACTCCGGGCGTTCCCTCCATATAAAAAATTATTTATTCAGGAGGAAAGATTATGGAAACTCTAAAAAGAAAAATGGTTCTGTCTACGGGCCAGAAAGTAATGGTATTATACATCTCTAAAGAAAAAGACAGACGTACGATTGCGATCGTCAGGGACACTGCGAAACTAGCTGACAATCATCTGTCTGAATTAATGGATGTTTACTTCCCGGCGACCATTTATTCTCGGCGCATCAGCGAACGAATCGATATGAAAGATTATTATCGTGCCGTTGCAAAATGCTGCCCAGAAGATACCTGGAATACTGAAGAAGGTATCGCAGTTGCTGAAGCAAAAATCCGTGCCAAATTAGAAGGCGCCATTAAAAAACGCAAAACCTATGCGGCACAGTTACTGCATTCAATAGCAGATCAATTATAAGTGCTGTCCCTCTATTCCAATCGGCAGAGAAAGCACGCTTAGAACGTGTACAGTCAGGGTTCGAATCCCTGGAGGGACACCAAAAAAGTATGTCATGTCTCCTTAGCTCAGTTGGCTAGAGCATTCGACTTTTAATCGAAGGGTCCTGGGTTCAAGTCCCAGAGGAGGCACCAATCAACTTTTAATTAACAAACGTGACGGAATAGGTAGACGCGGTTAATGTGGACTGAGAGTAGGCGAGCCTGGAGTAAGTACCTTCACTCACGAGGTTGGGAATGGAATAACTGAAATCATGTAAGGTGCAAATCCTTACCGTTTGTTATAATTTAATGCGGCTATGATGTAATGGTAGCGTCACAGCCTTCCAAGCTGTTCGTACGGGTTCGAATCCCGTTAGCCGCTCCACAGAGGGATATTTCAACTGGATAGAGCAGCGGTCTCCAAAATCGCGGATCTGGGTTCGAGTCCTAGTCTCTCTGCCACAAAAATAAATAGAGTGTGGGCATGAAAAACTGTA
>JAGCGE010000245.1 GCA_017649745.1 Clostridiales bacterium
TATCAGAGACGGTAGGATCTTCTCATTGTCAGAGGAACAGACTGTTGCTCACAGATATGCTCAGATGGGCGTTATTTCTGCTGAACAGGAAGCTACACACCCTGAGAATATGACACTTACACAGTATCTTGGTAAGATGCCTCAGGACGGACAGGTCATGGCTGATACTAAGGTTCATCTTAAGTTAAAGGATAACGATGAGATCTGCCTTATGGGTATCGGTATATCCAAGAAAGTTCCTGCTTCACTTCGCAACAGAGTACTTGTTGCTGCTTCTCAGCCAGAGATCAAGTGTAAGGAACTTATTAGTGCTGCATTTAACAGAGAGGTTAAGGCAGGCATGACAGTAATGGTCATGAAGATCGAGTCAGTATTCCTTTTGCCTGGTGATGCAGTATTTGGTGCTGACCCGAGCCATGAAGTTGCTAACAAGAAGCAAGAGTCTTCATATGAGGGCGAATCTTCATATACTGATTTTACAAAAGAGAATCAAAAGAACAGTAATAATACTCCTTCTTCACAAAAAAGGAACTATTCTGCAGATTCAGAAGAAGGTACAACAACTATGTTTAACAGCGGAAAGATCAATGCTGATCCTGTAACTAAGGGTAAAAAGAATAAGAATGAAGGTAAGAAAGAGAATAAATTAAAGAATATCCTTATTCCTATAATAATTCTTCTTGTATTTACCGGCCTTGGTTACCTT
The DNA here is from genome assembly GCA_017649745.1 of Clostridiales bacterium. The sequence continues at coordinate 707 of JAGCGE010000245.1, forward strand.
ATTATGTTCGTGGCATTTAATGCCGTTCATCTCCTTGATTTCTTTGATAAGAAAGACACAGATATTGCAGATACAGAGGCTATCGTAATGTATTCTATCCAGGATAATGTTCCTGTATATGAATCTGACTCATTGGATTCTGCTATTATCGGAACACTTAACAGAGGTGATGTTGTTTCTGCTAAGAGTGTAGGAGAAACATTTACAAAGGTATCTACAACAGCAGGCGTTGAAGGATATGTTCTTAATGCTCAGCTTTCTGAGGAAGATCCGACTATTACGGATGAGCTTCCTGAGATCGAGACAGAAGTTACACCTATCCCAACAGAAGATACGACTGAGGAAACAACTGAAGCTACAGAAACAGAAGCTACAACTCAGGCGACAGAAGCAACTACTGCTGCAACAGAAGCTACAACTACAGCAGCTACAACTGAAGCTACTACTACAGCTGCAACTACAGAAGCAACAACAACTACAGCTGCTACTGAAAGTACAACAACAGAAGCTACATCAACTGCTACATCTGAAACTTCGCAGACAAGTAGTACTGAAACAGCAGCTCCTTCCGAGACTCCTGCTGAATCCAATGTAACTCCTGATCAGGGCGAAGTTACTGAAAACTAAGAACTAATTATTTTTGAGGTGTTATTATGAAGGTTGCAAAATTTGGCGGTTCATCACTTGCAGATGCTTTTCAGATCAAAAAGGTATGCGATATCGTTTTCGCAGATCCGGACAGAAAGATCATTGTTGTATCAGCTCCTGGTAAGAGAAACAGGGAAGATACTAAGGTAACTGATCTTCTTATAGCTGTTGCTAAGGCTAGACTTGGCGGTAACTCTTATGAGAACGAGATCAAGGCTGTTATCGACAGATATATGGATATCGCTAATTCTCTTGAGATCCCTGATATCATTCCGGAGATCGAGAACACATTAAGAGCTGTAGCAGGTGCTGATTATACAGATGATGTTAAGTATCTTGATTCTGTTAAGGCTATGGGTGAGGACTGTAATGCAAGACTTGTTGCTAAGTACCTCAATTCTGTAGGACATCCTGCTAGATACTGCAATCCTAAGGAGTGCGGTCTTTTCCTTAAGCATAATGATATCGGTAAGGCAGTTATCCTTGATGAGTCTTATGATAATCTCAGCTCTCTTAAGGATACAGAAGAGCTTTGTGTTTTCCCTGGATTCTATGGTTACTCCAAAGAAGGTGAGATCATCACTTTCTCAAGAGGCGGTTCCGATATAACAGGTTCCATCCTTGCTGGTGCAGTTGGAGCAGAAGTTTACGAGAACTGGACAGACGTAGACAATGTTTATGCTGTTAACCCTGAACTCGTTAAGAACCCATTTGCTATTACCGAGATCACATATGATGAGATGCGTGAGCTTGCTTATGCCGGATTTAATGTCCTTCACGAAGAAGCACTTTATCCTGTATTCGTAAGAGGTATTCCTGTTCATATCAAGAATACTAATAACCCTTCCGCTAAGGGAACAAAGATCGTTTCTAAGCGTACTCATTTCGATTCACTCGTTACAGGTATTGCTGGTGATAAGGGCTTTGCTACTATCACAATTAATAAGTACCTCATGAACAAAGAAGTAGGTTTCCTTCTTAATGTTCTTAGGATCCTTGCTGAGGAGGGAATCTCAGTTGAGCATATGCCTTCCGGAATCGATTCTGTAACTATTATCGTTCGTAAAAAGAACTTTACTGAAGAGAAAGAGAAGATCATCATCGACAGACTTAAGAAAGAACTTGATGTTCAGAGTATTTCTGTTGAAAGAGATCTTGCTATCGTTATGATCGTTGGTGAGGCAATGGCTAATTCCGTTGGTATCATGGCTAGAGCTGCTGCAAGCCTTTCCTCTGCAGGTATCAACCTTCGTATCGTTAACCAGGGTGCTTCTGAGATCTCGATGATGTTCGGTGTTTCTGAAGCTTACTGTTCTTACGCAGTTAGAGCTCTTTACAAGGAATTGTTTAAGGTCTGATCATGGCAAATATCTTCAAGGCCATGGTGCCTGATAACGTCTATAAAGTCTTCTCGGACATTCCTTTTTCTGAATTGCTCGAAAATAAGAAGAACGTAATGTTCCTTGATTATGACAATACACTAGGTCCTGATCGTACCTGGGAGCCGACTGATTTCAGTAAGGAGACTGTCAATAAGCTTAAGGAGATGGGATTTAAGCTTTGTCTTGTATCAAATGCCAAATCCGAAAGATCTTCGAATATAGCTAAGATGCTTGATATTCCGTGCGTTACTTGTGCACATAAACCAAGGACTGACGGCATTAAGAGAGCTTTAGAGCTTATGGGAGCTAAAGAAGAAAATGTTGTCATGATCGGTGATCAGGTCTTTACTGATGTAATGGCCGGTAACTTCTCAGGTGTTTCGACGATCCTTGTCGAACAGTACGAGAAAAAGGAAATCTGGTACGTTAAGATCAAGAGGCCTTTTGAGAAGATAGTTAGAAAAATAGCGGGATTTTAGAAAATACTTGAAGAATATTTAAAGGTCAAGTAAAATAATATATCGTGTGAATAATGCGTTTGACGCAATTTAATAAAGGAGTTATTTATGATTAGTGCAGGTGATTTTAGAAACAACATGTGCTTCGAGATGGACGGTCAGGTTTATCAGGTCGTTGAATTCCAGCACGTTAAGCCAGGTAAGGGCGCTGCTTTCGTAAGAACAAAGTATAAGAATGTTAAGACAGGCTCTGTTGTTGAGAGAAGTTTTAACCCTAACGAGAAGTTTGAGCAGGCTCAGCTCGACAGAAGAGATATGCAGTACATCTATGCTGATGGTGATCTTTACTACTTCATGGATCAGGAGACATATGAGCAGGAGCCTATCCACGCTGAGTCTATCGGTGATTCCATTAAGTTCCTTAAGGAAGAGATGATCTGTAAGGTTCTTTCATACAAGGGTGAAGTATTCCAGGTTGAGCTTCCTATCACAGTTGAGCTCAAGATCACAGAGTGCGAGCCAGGTGTTAAGGGCGATACAACAAATAACGCTACAAAGTATGCTACACTTGAGACAGGTGCAGTTGTTAAGGTACCTCTCTTTGTTAACCAGGATGAAGTTATCCGTGTTGACACAAGAACAGGTGAATACTTGGAGCGTGCTTAATTTACGTTAATAATTTTCTGAGAGAAGGTAAGGCATAATGGTAGACAGTGCAAGTCCTGAATCTATTAAAGGCGATCGTTCGATGTCTCAAGGATTCGTTGCGCAGTATGCCGCTGAAGCTGCATTGCAGATTGACGGTGTAGCTTCTTTAGCTCCTTCTTTTGGAGTTGCTTTAAAAGAAATAGCAGGAGTAGTACATGAGGGCAAAGGCGTCAAAGTAGTCTTCTACGAGAACGATGATGGCTTTGTTTCAATAACTGTCTATCCTGTTGTTTATTATGGTAAAATTATTCCTGAAGTAGCCTGGTCTATTCAGGAAAGAGTCAAGGCTGATGTTGAGCGCTTTACGGGCCTCGTCGTCGAAGCTGTCGACGTACATGTCTGTGGAGTTGTTGCTCCTGAAGGAGGTATCGGATAATGAACCGATTTATTCGTTTTCTTTTATTCCTATATTCTTTAATTCTTGCCTTGATCTCAATGGTACTTTTATATGCCGTAATCGATGATGGTATCTTTACTGATATCCTTTCACCTTTGTCGACGATTGTAATGAACAAGAGTACCAGATTTATTTATTTAGCTGTTTTATTGGTTATTTTGATATCTTCAGTTTATACGATCACTTATTGTATCCTTTCCGGAAGACTTAGTAAGACACGTGTCCGTAAGACAGATATCGGTGTTGTTGATATCGGAGCAGATGCTATCGAGAGTATTGCTCTTAATTCGGCTAAGTCAGCACAGGTTGGTATCAAGAGCGCTAGAGTCAGAGTTTCTTCTGCTAAGAATGACGCTATCAAGGTTGTCTTGAATGCAGTTCTTTATTCTAACGTTGAGATCCCAGCATCTATGGCTAAGGTTCAGGAGAAGGTAAAGAAAGATATCGAACGTTATACAGGTATCGTAGTTGCTTCCGTTACCGTTAAGGTAAGTAAGGTAGAGCCTATTGTTGCTAAGGTTGATAAATAATTATGGAACAGTTGTTTTCTAAGATCCTAGAGAAATTAAGTAACACAAAGCCCGGTTTTATATGTGCCGGTGTATTCTTTGTGATCGGACTTCTTCTTTGTATATTCGGATTTTTGAAAACATTATTTATTATAAGTTTGACTTTGGTAGGATTCTTTGTCGGTTCGTATTTCTTCAGTGAGGACGGCAGGTTCAAGAAGATACTTGACAAGATCCTTCCTCCTGGGAGGTTCAGATGAGCAGAATCGAAACAAGAGAATCGGCTGTTATATTTGTTTATCAGTCTACATTTAAAGATGAGTCATACGAGGATCAGCTTGATCAGTATCTCGCTTTGAATGAAGAATTGAATGAAGATGCTGATTACTTTAAGACACTGACTTCAGGTGTTATCAGCAAAAAAGAAGAGATCGATAATAAGATATCTGAATTTTTAAAAAAATGGACGATATCCAGACTTCCACGTATGGATCTTGCAATTCTTGAAGTTGCTACTTATGAGATCCTTCATATGGAAGATATTCCTACGAGCGTAGCAATCAACGAAGCTGTTAAGCTTTCAAAGAAGTATGGTACTCCAGATTCTTCATCTTATATCAATGGTGTTCTTTCTTCTTTGGAAAAAAGCAAGTGATCTATGTTCAGTTTTACTAATGTAACCGAATTTATCTCTTATGTACAGTCTGTCTTCAATCAAGATGACAGACTTTATAATATGTCCGTAACAGGCGAGATATCAGGTTTTAAGAGGTATGAGAGCAGCGGTCACTGTTACTTTTCGCTTAAGGATAAGAACAGTACAGTAAGTTGTGTTATGTATTCCTCATACTATCGTAATCTCGATTTCGAGCCTAAAGACGGTCTTCTTGTAACTGTTTCAGGTAATGCCGGAATATATGCTGCAAACGGTAAGTTCCAGGTTTACTGTAAGAATATGTCCAAGCTTGGAAAAGGTGATCTTCATGAAGCATTTAAGCTTTTGAATGAGAAGCTTAGCAAGGAAGGACTTTATGATTCATCTCATAAACTCAAGATACCGGTAATGCCTCGTAAGATCGGCGTTATTTCTTCAGGTGCAGGTGCTGTCATTCATGATATTATACTGACTCTTAAAAGAAGAAATCCGTATTTTGATCTGACTTTATATCCGTCTGCTGTTCAAGGTGATGGTGCTCCGGCTGAATTGATCTCTGGTATCGATTATTTCGAAAATGTTGAGGATAAGCCTGACGTTATTATCATCGCGCGTGGTGGAGGTTCATTTGAAGACCTGTTCTGCTTTAACGATGAGGGCTTAGCTAGAAGGATCTATGACTGTAAGATCCCGATAATATCCGGTGTCGGTCATGAAGTCGATTATACGATATGTGATTTTGTATCAGATCTTCGTGTTCCTACGCCAACTGCTGCTGCGGAAGTTGTCTTGCCTAAGTTTGATGACTTAAGCTATAGGCTCATGCTTCTTAACAATGATCTTGATAATGCGATCGACGGTTATATTGACTCACAGCATAAGAGACTTGACGGACTTAGAAATCATAAGGCGCTTTCTGGTCCAGAGTATCAGCTTAAGAATGAAATGCAGAAGGTTAGCGATCTTTATGAGAAGCTTAATCTTTTCGAGAATACATATATAGAAAGACAAAAACAATATCTGATCTCTCAGATGGATAAGATCGAACTCGTAAGTCCTCTGAATGTCTTGAAAAGAGGTTACTCCATTACTTTCGATTCTAAGGGTTCTACGGTTTCTGCCGCTAATCCGGTAAAGGATGGAGATATGATCAATATCAAGACTTCAGATATGGTTATAGACGCTATAGTTACAGGTGTAACATTGAAAGGAGAACTCGATGGACAGTAATGAATTTGTTTATGAAGACGCTATCAAGGAACTTGAAGGGATCGTTTCCAAACTGTCAGGAGGAAACGTAAGCCTTGATGAATCACTGGCTTTATATACTCGTGGAGTCGAGCTTTCTAACCTGTGTCAGAAGAGATTAATTGAAATTGAACAAAAAATCTCTATCGTAAACAAGGATGGAAGTGTATCATTATTACAGATACAAGACGAGGAGGAATAATATATGGAACCAATTATTGAACTTTTGGACCAAACAAAGAAATGGTTTGATCCGTCACTTGAGGGAATCTATGATGAAAAGAGTAAGGATTTTCTCACAGCAAAAGCTTCAATGTATAGCCTTACCTCCGGCGGTAAGAGAGTAAGACCTTGCTTCATGTATGTTGTCGGTAAGATGCTTAACGCTGATATGGATGATGTGCTTGTCTTTGCAAGAAGTCTTGAGATGATTCATACATATTCTCTTATCCATGATGATCTTCCATGCATGGATAATGATGACTTGAGAAGAGGTAAGCCGACTTGTCATAAGGTTTACGGTGATAATTTTGCTACATTGGCAGGTGACTGCCTTTTGAACAGAGCAGCTGAGTTGGTATTAAAGCTCGTAGTTAAGAAACCTCAGTATGCTTTTGCAGCATATAAGATGTTCGAGTGTTCAGGTATTGACGGAATGCTCGGTGGACAGGATCTCGATCTTACATCAATGGGTCAGAAGATCAGTGCTGAAGTTTTACATGAACTTCACGAGAGGAAGACAGGTGCGCTTCTTGAGGCTGCTATCTGTACTCCTGTTTATCTCGTTGATGGTGATACACCATCAGAGATATTGAGAATTCTTACAAATCTTTCCAAGAATATCGGTCTTGCTTTCCAGATCAAGGATGATATCTTAGATCTCACAGCTGACGAAGAGACTCTCGGTAAGACATCAGGTAAGGATATTAGAGACGATAAGCCTACATATGCAACTGTATACGGTATCGAGAGAGCTAAGCTTATGATGGAAGCTGAACTTGATACTGCTTATAACAATCTTGATTCACTTGAGTATTACGGATGTGATACTAAGGAATTGCGTCTTATCGTTGACTATGTAGCTTCGAGGGACAGGTAATCGAATATTGGAATATAAGTTCCTGACAAAGAAAATGACACCAAAAGAAATCGCTTCTCTTTCCGAAGATGAGCGATCTTCTTTGTGTGCAGAGATTCGAGATAAGATACTCGATGTAGTGTCTAAAAACGGAGGTCATCTTGCATCTAATCTCGGAGTGGTTGAATTGACTGTCGCACTCCTTAGTGTTTTCGATTATACGGAAGATCAGATCATTTTCGATGTCGGACACCAAAGCTATGCTTATAAGCTTCTTACGGGAAGATTCGATCAGTTTGACACGCTTCGTAAAAAGGGCGGTATCTCAGGATTTCCTAGAAGATCTGAAAGTCCTTATGATCATTTTGATACAGGACACAGTGCGACATCTGTTTCTGCTGCTGTCGGTATGTACAGGGCTAATGATCTAAGCGGAAAGAATAATCATGTTATAGCGATCATCGGTGACGGCGCTATGACCGGCGGTCCCGCTTATGAGGCGATCAATGATCTGGGACATACTAAAGATCGCGTTATCGTTATCCTTAATGATAATACGATGAGTATTAGTGAGAATGTAGGCGGACTTTCAAAGCATTTGTCTAAAGTCCGTATGTCCAGCCGATACCTCAAAGTAAAGAGAAAGACAGAGATATTCCTTACTGAGAAGATCCCTGTATTAGGTAAGCCGATCGTTGCTGTTATGCTCGCTCTCAAGGATTTCTTCCGATTCCTTATCTATCGTAAGAAGCCTACTATATTCGAAGAGCTTGGGCTTGTATATTATGGACCAGTTGACGGTCATAATACAAAAGAACTTATTAATGCGCTGAATGCTGTTAAGAATATCAATGCACCTGTTCTCTTACATGTATGCACGAAAAAGGGAAGAGGCTATAAATTCGCCGAGAAAGATCCTTCGAACTATCACGGCGTTTCTCCTTTTGATATCAAGAACGGGGTATCGACGAAAGAGCTGGGAACAATTAATTCTTTTACAGATTGTTTCTCGGATAATATCATCAAGATCGCAAATAAAAACAGAAATGTTGTTGCTGTCTGTGCTGCTATGGCAAGCGGAACAGGTCTTACTGAATTCCAGAACAGATATCCGACAAGATTCTATGATTGCGGTATAGCAGAGGAGCATTGCGTAACTATGGCTTCAGGTCTTGCCATTGGCAATATGATCCCTGTTGTTGCTATCTATTCTTCGTTCCTTCAAAGAGCTTATGATCAGATCTTAGAAGATTGCTGCTTCATGAAGACTCATGTTGTATTCTGTCTTGATCGTGCCGGATTTGTTGGTGCTGACGGTCATACGCATAACGGACTTTTCGATATTTCCTATATGATGGCTATGCCTGAAATGACGTTGTTCGTTCCTTGTGATTATGAGGATATGCAGCTTTGTCTTGATCATTCGATCAATAAGATGAATTCTCCTGCTACGATTCGTTATTCGAAATCATCTGAGTATAAGCTTGATATAGAACATGATATCCATAAGCCGAGGGTATTGAATAAATATGGTAAGGATTTCGCGATCATTACATGCGGTCCTATTCAAAAGCAAGTCGATCAGGCTTTCGAGATCCTTAAGGATAAGGGTTATAGAGGTATTAACATAAATCTTTGTAAGATCAATCCGATCGATATCTCCGACGTGATGGAGCTTATCAAGGATATCAAGGTCGTATTTACAGTCGAAGAAGGTATTGTACACGGCGGTTTTGGCTCGCATCTTTCTTCGGACCTTCTCGAAAATGGTTATATGGGCCATGTATGGAATATCGGCGTTAAAGATCCGATGATCAGATGCGGAACATTGGACGAACAGTTTAAAGAAGCAGGCCTTGATCCTGATTCTATTGTTGAAACGATCCTTAAAGTTGCAGGACGTTGATTTTTGTCTGTATTTTCTTCCAAAATAATGATTAAATATAAACAAACTTTTTTGAATTGGAGTCATTATGCGATTCGGAATCTGTTCTAACATCTCCAGAGATACGGATTATCTCATTGCCAATGAATGCGCAGGAATAATTACCGAGCTTGGCGGGGAAGTTGTTTTCGAGAAGGAACTTAAGTCAAAGGAATTGATCAATGTTAAAGAAGGTATTGTTTTCGATTCCTTTGTCGGATGTGATGTGATCATCTCCATTGGTGGTGACGGTACATTGCTTTCTGTAGTTTCGGCTTATAGAGATCTTGATATTCCGTTTATCGGCATCAACAAAGGCAGTATCGGATTCCTGACCGATATCGATGTGCCTAAGATCTATGATTCCATCAAGAAGATAATGAACGGTGAATATGAGATCTTAGAGAGACTTCAGCTTTGCTGTGAAGTTTATAACAAGGATAATATTCTTAAAGATAAATACATCTGTCTTAATGATTGCGTCGTAACAAGAGGCGCTAAGCTCAATATCGTTAAGATGGATCTGTTTATTGATGGTCAGTATGTTGAGAAGTTTTATGGTGACGGTATCATCGTATCCACTCCGACAGGTTCGACGGCATATACACTAGCCGCAGGTGGTCCGATCCTTATGCCTGGGATGCGCAATATGATCGTTACTCCGCTTTGTCCGCATACTCTTCAGAGATCAAGTTATTGTATTAGTGATCAAAGTGTAATCGAGATAAAACTCGGTGATTTCGAGACGTGTCCGATCATATCTCCTGACGGTAAGAACGGCGTTGCTCTTGAGCCATACGATACTATTAAGATCATGGGAAATGAATCTTCGATCAAGACTGTCATGCTCGGCGAATCGGGATTTTTCGAGACAGTCAGATCTAAGATCACAGCGAGGGGAAGTTTCTATGAGTACAAAAAATGAGAGACAGGAAGCCATTATAAGGCTCATCAAAGAAAATGATATATCCACTCAGGACGAGCTTACAGCTCTGATGAGGAAGAACGGATTTCAGGTTACTCAGGCTACATGTTCGAGAGATATTAAGGATCTCGGCATTATTAAAGTTACAGTTCCTGGTCAGAATTCCAAGACTAAATATGCAGTATTAGACAGAACAGGGGACATCGCACCTGGAAGACTTCTGGCGGTTTTTGCCAATTCGCTTCTTTCGTGTGAATCTGCTATGAACCTTGTCGTTGTAAGGACATTACCTGGTATGGCGCAGGCTGCTGCATCTGCTCTTGATTCCATGCATCTTCAGAATGTTGTCGGAACGATAGCAGGTGACGATACGGTATTTATTGCTTCTTCAGGTATTGATGAAGCTAAGGCCTTAGTATCCACTATCAAGGATTTGATGAGCTCCGGAACAACGGAGAATTAAAATGTTAACAAGACTAGAAATACGCAATTTCGCAGTTATATCACATGTTATTTTCGAGCCTGGAAAAGGCCTGAATGTTATTTCGGGTGAGACTGGTGCAGGTAAGTCGCTCTTGATCGACGCCATCGGTCTTATCCTTGGTGATAAGGCATCGAAAAGCCTCATAAGAAGTGACTGTGACAAGGCTTATGTTGAGGCTTTGTTCGATATAACTTCTTTATCAGATGAACTTACAGATAAGCTTAAGGGTATCCTTACCGAAAACGGTATCCCGCTTGATGATGAGAATCTGATCATATCTCGTGAGATAAATGTTGACGGTAAAAGTACCGCAAGGATCAACGGAAGAACTCAGGTTTTATCTGTTCTTAAGGATATTTCCTCGATCTTTGTTGATATACATGGACAAAATGATACTCAGAAGATCTTCGACGAGTCTATTCATGTCGATCTTCTTGACCGCTTTATTGGTTCCAGATCTTTCGAACTGATCAGTGAATATAATGAGATCCTTAGAAGATATAAGGATACAGTTATTAAGATCAAAGAACTTGGTTCTACACCTGAAGCTAATCAAAAGCGCAAGGAATATCTTGAATTTGTTTCTTCTCAGATAAAGGAAGCTGACTTTAAGAGCGGTGAAGAGGAAGAGCTTACATCAATGAAGCAGAAGTTCCTTCAGAGCTCCAAGATAAATGCGCTTCTTGAAGAATCTGATGAGATCCTTTATTCATCAGAGGATTCCGTTACTGATATGCTCAAGAAAGCATCCGGTCTTATGCAAAAACTCGCATCGATAGACGAGTCGTTTTCAGAGGTGTCTGGACGTATCGAATCATTGTCTATGGACGTTGAAGCAGTTGCTTCAGAAGTTAATTCAAGATACTCTGCAGATCCTTATTCTGAAGAGATGCTCGATAATATCGATTCCAGACTAGGCCTTCTGTATGATCTGAAGGGCAGATATGGTAATACGATCGATGAGATCAATGCTTTTGCCGAAAAAGCCGACAACGAGATATATGAGATCGACAATTCAGCCAAGATTCTTGCTTCTCTTCGAAAAGACCTGAAAAATATAGAATCAGAGCTTCTTTCCAAAGCTGATGAGTTGTCATCTTTAAGACATGAATATGCAGATATTCTTTCTTCTAAGATCGTTAACGAACTTAATGATCTTGAGATGAGTAATACTCGTTTTGAAGTCGTTTTTACTGATCATCCGAAGAATAGATTCTTTTCGAACAAAGGTACAGAAGACATTTCATTTACTTTCAGTGCGAATCCGGGTGAATCACTTAAGCCTCTCAGCAAGATCGCTTCAGGTGGTGAAGCATCAAGGATTATGCTTGCGATAAAGACAATTCTTTCTGAAGCTGACAGAACTCCAACATTGATCTTTGATGAGATCGATACAGGAATCTCGGGTGTTGCCGCATTGAAAGTTTCTGAGAAGCTTTTGGCTATCGCATCACATCATCAGGTACTGAGCGTAACTCATACTGCCCAGATCGCTGCTGCTGCCGACCAGAACTACTATATCTCCAAGAAAGTTGAAGATAACTCTTCAAAGACCACGATCGATAAGCTCGACAGTAATGGTAAGGTGATAGAAGTATCTAGACTTTTGTCTGGAACATCAGATGAGAAGTCCTTGGAACTTGCCAGAAATCTTATTGGCAGATTCTGATATCTTTTCCAAGAAGCTTACGCATATCTTCAGGAAGCTCGCTCGTAAACACCATAGATTCTTCAGTGACAGGATGTCTTAGTGCCAGGTAATAAGCATGAAGAGCCTGTCTTCCTACGATAGCGTCTAATTCTTTGGATCCTTCGATATCCATTGGGTTATCGATCGAATTAGGTCCGTAAAGTCCGTCTCCGACAAGAGGATGACCTTCGGATAGGGAATGGACTCTGATCTGATGGCATCTGCCTGTTTCCAATATGAATTCCACAAGTGATGTATTGTTTTCAGAGTTGTAGAAAACTTCTCTGTAATGCGTGATCGAGGGATGTCCGTCAGGAGCGACATCTCTTATCATGACTGAACCTTCTCTTCGTTTGATCGGTTTATCTATCGTACCGTTCGAAGGTTCGTATTTTCCGTAGACTATTGCCATGTATTTCTTGTTCATACCAAGTTTGACTGTTCGGTCGTGAGCATAACCGTTTTTGGCTATCGCTATAATTCCTGATGTCTCTCGATCAAGTCTCATTATCGGATGAAGAGTATTGTCTGAAAGTGCTGTCAGAAGGGAATCATCCAGATGTCCGTGTGTCGGATGAGTGACCATACCTGCTGGTTTTTCACAGACTGCTATCCATTCGTCTTCGTAGTATATCTTGATATTTGAATCGTTCTTGAGTTTGCCTGCATCATCTTCGTATTCTGCACGCATAATATCTCCGGCATTTACCTTATCAATAACTCTTCGATGAATGCCGTTTATCTCCATGATCCCGTATAGTTTTACGCGTTTTATCATGTTGTTGCTCATGTCAAAACGATCGCGTAAAATATCACGGATCTCCCAATTATCATATTTGTCTTCTATTGTGTAATTGATTTTCATTTTTTTACCTCGTGCACATATTTATACATTAA
>JAGCGE010000246.1 GCA_017649745.1 Clostridiales bacterium
ACGAAGGTCTCCTCATCGCAATGGATCACATCGATGAGATCATCTCTAGCATCAGGTCTTCACGTACCGAGCCGGAAGCCAAGGCCAGAATGTGCGAGAGATTCGGTTTCTCCGACAAGCAGGCTCAGCATATCGTTGATATGAGACTTGGTCGTCTTACCGGTCTTGAGAGAGACAAGCTCATGCAGGAGATCGAAGACCTTAAGGCTCAGATCAAGCATTTCCACGAGATCTTGGATGACATCAACGTACTTCACGATACTATCAAGGAAGAGATCCTTGAGATCAAGCGTAAGTATGCTACACCACGTGTAACAGAGATCGTAAACGGTGCTTTCGAGGAGATCGACGACGAGTCACTTATCCAGGAAGAGAATATCGTTGTTACACTTACGAACTTCGGTTATATCAAGCGTCAGCTCGTTGACACATATAAGAGCCAGCACAGAGGCGGACGCGGTATCAGCGGACAGGGAACAAGAGAAGAGGACTATGTCGAGAAGATCATCACGACAACAACACACCACTTCCTCCTTTGCTTCACGAATACAGGACGTGTATTTAAGATCAAGGGTTATCAGATCCCTGAGACAGCTTCCAGAAGTGCAAGAGGAACAGCTATCGTTAACCTCCTTAAGCTTCAGGAAGGCGAGAAGATAAGGAACATCATCCCGCTTAAGGACTTCGACAACGAAGACCTGTTCCTTACTATCGCTACGAAGAACGGTATCGTTAAGAAGACAGCGCTCAGCGCTTATTCGAATATCAACAAGAATGGTCTTATCGCAGTTAACGTACGTGAAGGCGATAAGGTTATCGAAGTAGATCTTACAACAGCTAATCAGGAAGTTATCCTTGTTACTAAGCAGGGTAAGGCTATCAGATTTAATGCCGATAACGTAAGATCTATGGGCCGTAATTCCACAGGTGTTAAGGGTATTACTCTTTCTTCTGACGATGAAGTAGTCGGAATGGTACCTGTAACAGAGAACGGCGAGCTCCTTGTTATATCCAAGAAGGGTATGGGTAAGAGAAGCCGTATCGATGAATACAGAACCCAGACAAGAGGTGGTAAGGGACTTATCACATATAAGGTATCCGATAAGACCGGACCTCTCGTAGGATGTACACTTGTCGATGATACGAAGGATCTTCTTATCATCACGAACCAGGGTGTCATCATAAGAGTAGCAACTACTGAGATCCCTACTTTGTCACGTGCTACAACGGGTGTAAGACTCATGCGTGCAAAGGCTGCAGAGATCGTTGACTTCGCGATCACAGATCACGAGGAGCCTGAGGAAGGCGAAATATCCGAAGGAGTTATCGTTGAAGAGGATGCAGAATCTTCTGACGAGAATACCGAAGGAACAACAGAGGCATAATTACAAATGTTTAAGACGTTTAGAAAGATCACATCAGTTATACTTGCGACTGTTATAACGGCAATGTTCATGACATCAGCGGTCCTCGCTGATGTAGAACAGCCTGAAGTAACACTTCCTAACTTAGATGAGGTCAAGGCTGCTTCCTATTGTGTATACGATAAGACAGCAGGAGAGATCATATTCAGCAAGAGTCCTGATGACAGGATCTTCCCTGCATCCATGACGAAGATCATGACTGCACAGTTGGCACTTGATTATCTCGATACTTCTGCAACTTTAACGGTATCTCAGAATGCGATCGATAACATCTCTTTTGACTCTACGGTAATGGGTCTTATAGTAGGTGAGACAACCACAGTGTCAGAGCTCATGTACGGATTGATGCTCCCGTCAGGTAACGATGCGGCTAATGTTCTTGCAGAGGGCGTTATCGAAGCACTTTTAAAGAACTATCCTTCAGACAGCCTTACGGCAGGTCCTGACGGTATCAATGCCAAGTATTTCGAGGATTATTTCGGTATGTCATCAGAAGACATACTTGCAGGATACAAGCTCAGTGCTTTTGCTGCACTCATGAACTACAGAGCAGAGAGCATCGGATGTGTAGGAACACACTTCGTCAATGCACACGGACTTCATAATGATGATCATTATACGACTGCATCAGATCTTACCAAGATTATGGCTAAGGCAGCTGAGAATCCTGATTTCTGTAAGGTAATACATACTCCTACGCATTACTTTGTTGCTTCGAATATGCATACCGAAGACGGATGGTCTATCGTTAATAACAGTAATAAGATCCTCATGGATCCGTGGCTTATCGCAAAGACAGCAGAAGGTGAAGCAACTCATGCCGTTTGCGTAGTCGGTGGTAAGACAGGTACGACATCTAATGCCGGTACGGGAATGACGATCTACACGGTAAACGAGAACGGTCACGAGCTCTTTACTTCAGTTTGCGGTATCCCTTCCGAGTACTATTCTTATCAGACAAGATACGTTGCATCGATCACTGCTTACGGTAACCTCGAGTGCTGGAACAGAAATCCGGAGCATGTTATCGAAGGTAAGCTTGGAGACTATCAGTCAGGTAATATCACAGAAGCAGAAAGAGCACAGTATGATCCGCTCTATCTTCCTGGAGATGTAGCTCAGGTAGAAGATCCGTATGAAGAAGATAAGCCGATAGAAGATGCGGATGATATTCCGCCAAAAGATGATAAAGGAACAGATAAGGACGTTGACGATCTTGTTATCGATGACAGTAAGGACAACGTAAAAGATCCTCTGAAAACGCAGGCGAAAGGTCCTCTAAAATGGATAAAGGACCACAAAGTCGCATCGATAATCATCGCAACTTTAGTAGTTCTTATCATAATCGTTTTGGTTATTATCATCGTTAAACTCATCAACCGCAAGAAGCGCAAGAAGAGGAGAAGGAAGAATCAGACGAGACCTTATATGGGAGAAGTGATCAAAGACTGATCAATTCTCAGAAGGATCGAAATATGATTCCTGTCCCATAGGTATTTCTTCTTTTTTGAAATCGATCTTAGCCGTCGTGTCGAAGTACTCTTTGACCGGCGGTTTTTGATTGAGAAGATTGTTGGTCGAGATCTTGAGATTCATATGGATCTCTTTTCGATGAGCGACTATCTTCTTGAAAAGATTTCTTAATGGCTTATTCAGATCGAATTCCCAAAATCCTTTTTCCGGAAAGAAATCCCAGTCCTTGATAAACAGCCAACAGATATATACCATGACCAAAGACAGAGGGATCAATAATACCGATGAGATCAGCATTATAAGCGGCTGATCGACATACTTATAGAAAAGAGCCAGGATACAGACTATCGGAACCCAGATCGGAGCTGTGATTATAACATTGTGGAGATGATAAAGCAGAAGTCTTCCGGCTCTCTTGAATTTGTTAACAGGAAGATGTCCGTCTACTTTACCTGTCTGCGCATTAACAGCTATCTGATATCTTTTCCCGTCGTACTCATAGGTAAGGAGCCAAATAGGGAAGAGGGCATATTTCTGAGTAAGATCATGAGGTGTTGGGAAAACGAAATCACTTGAATAAGAGTCGTATCCCATCATGAGATAACTTACTGCTTCACGTCCGTATCTCTGAAGTCTTGCGATGATCCTGTCGGAAAGTCTGTCAACCGAGAGATCGTATCTTTTAGCATAGAAACCCTGAAGATAGGAACTGTTAAAACTAACCATCTCAGACATGTCAAACGGCTCTATAGATTCCATGAGATCATCTTCAAGCTCCAGAGCACCGTCGAATGGAACTGCTTTCAGACTTATGTCGACGTCAGAAATGACATTATACTTATCTCTTGTGCTCAGGTGATTCTTGTAACCGACGCCGCTCGAATGTATCTCACACCTTGAATCCATCAGCCAGAAAGGAACATAAAGACCTGTAATCTTTTTAATATTCTTATCGTTGAGAACACTTTTTGGAACGTATCTTCCGCTCTTTGCGAATTCGCGTATCTTAGTAATGGCATCTTCCTTCGAAATCTTGAACGGAATGACGTAATCAGGGCGGAATCTCCTAGTAAGTCTGTTCGTAACAAGGGAAGGTGATCCGCAGAATGCACAGAAAGTGGCGCTTGTATTCTTGTCAGTGATGATCGATGCTCCACAGGCACCGCAAACGATCTCTGTCTTATCTTCTTCCTCTTCACCAGATTCTTCGGTATCGAAAACAGTGATGGTCGAAAGGAGATCGAGTTTTTCCGGACTAAAAGAACCGCCGCAAAAATCGCAGACGAGCATCTGTTCATCTGAATTAAATATCAGATTGCCGCCGCATGACGGACATTTCTTAGAATCTGCCGTATTACCGAAAAGCATATAAACCTCTCAATATCATAT
>JAGCGE010000247.1 GCA_017649745.1 Clostridiales bacterium
CTCCGTATACGGCGACACAAATTGGCTACTATGGCGAAACGGAAAAGACCTTCTATGATGTGCCTCAAGGTAATGTGACAGTATTTGGCTTGAAGGAATATTCGCTCGACAGAATTTCTGACAGGCTGACGATCACTTTTGATGCTTTATCAGAGCAGACGGAAATCACAATTTCAATTTCATAATCTTGCCTATAGGGCATTATTATATTTACCTTTTCGGTGGGATGGTTAAACCGACTTTAAGCAAAGGAGAAAAACAATGGCAAAGTACGATGTGGTTCAGAAAGTAGATGGAAACCTCGTTATTAAGTCAACATGGATTGATAATCTTGTTGGTGCTAAACAGGCTTTCCATGACGTTTGTAAAGCTCTTTATGCCGACAAAGATACAACTAATGGTGTTGTTGCTATTTTAGATGACAACCTGGATGTTGTTGAAGGGAAGAAAGAGTACATACAGAAATAATTATATTTAACATCACAGGGGAGGCTTAATATGACAACTTATCAGATCTTATCCTTATTAGGATGCTCTTCTCTTATGAGTATGATATTTGGTGCATTGATTACCAGAGTTATTACTTATAGGAAAGAGAATCATGCTTTGAAGAAAGGCATACAGGCTTTACTTCGAGCACAAATGATCAACGATTACAACAAATGGACATCTAAGAACTATGCGCCTATCTACGCCAGAGAGAACTTCGAAAACTGTTGGAAGCAGTATGAAACTCTTGGCGAGAATGGTGTAATGAATGATATTCACAACAAGTTCTTAGCATTGCCCACAACACCACCGGAAGGGGTGAGTTAATGAAAGCTCTTAACATTTTTGTTAAACAACGAGGCTATACTGATAGGTTATATTTTCTAAATCTAAAACTCACATGGACGTTTGTATGGGCTTGCTTCATATTAAACATCGTATGTGGGTTTCTTGGTGTTCAGACTTTAGACATAATTGTATACGGTATCCCTGCAGCATTTGCTGAGTTAGGATTACATACTGGGTTTATAATTTGGAAAGCTAAAGTTGAGAACTGTAGAAAACATAAGGAGGATGTAACATGGATAAATACGTAGTTATTATTTGTCTTGCAGCTCTGATACTACTAATCGCAGGCTTTTATATTTACGAGGTTAGTAAGAAGCCGAAAGATGAGCAGTTAGAGGAGCTTAAGAAATGGTTACGCTATCTTGTATGGGAAGCTGAAGAATACTTCGGTTCTAAAACAGGACAGCTTAAACTTGCTATGGTATACAACCTGGCAGTAAAGCAGTTTCCATGGATTGCTTATATTATGACATACGAAGAGTTCGATCAGAAGTATGTTAAAGAAGCACTTAAATGGCTAGAGAAGCAGCTTAGTGAAAATCCTAAAGCATTAGATCTACTTAGATCAACAATGCTGGCTAAGGGTTTGAATGTAAGTGATTTGGATAAGAAGTACTCAGTAGATGCTTAAAAGAGGTGTTCTATATGGACTTTATTCAATAATATGGTATTATATTTGCGGACGAGTTTGGTTACTTAAATGGTTACCGTAAATAGGTGAGGATGTACGGAGCTCCTTTCTTTCTATATTTATAGGATTACATACGGCGGCTTCAAGTCCCACCACCAGCAGATCAATAGGACTCCAGGAGGCTATGAGATACTAGCTTCTTGGAGTTTTATATTTGTTTACCCATTGGTTACCAATTTCTTAGCAGTCTCCATATCTATACCGGTGTAGTAATGCGATGATGCGCTTTGTGGTGAATTACCATATAGAATAGAAGCTATCATTATATTTCCGCCAGGTGCATTAGAGACTTTCGTTATGCCATTTCGTCTAAAGCTATGAGGGCCTTTGATAAAGTCCTTACTGATCTCAATCCCTAGCTGCTTGCACATGCGAGTGTAAAAAGGGTAAACAACATTGTTACTTATTACTCCAGTTGAGCTGTTTATATTTGGAAAACAAAACTTACAACCAGGGTAATACACGTCATTTGATTCTTTTAATCTTTTGAAAAAGTCTTGCAATTCCTCTGTCATTGGAAAGGATCTGTCAACATAGTTCTTTGTGTGGTTTACGATCTTATTGTAGCTATGTTCATTCCGATCTGATGCACGAACTAGGATTTGCTCTTTGTTTATATTTAAGCTAGTTTCAGTCACATCCGACCATTCTATTGGAGGAATCTCTCCCCTTCGTAGACCGGCCAGGATCTGGAGCTCCAATGCATAGGCAGGCATATAATCAGGACTATTCTGCTGGTACTCATGTAAGTATTCGATCATCCTTTCCAAATCTTTATCGCTATGGGCTCTTTTTGCAATCGGCGCAGACTTCAGTAACATGTCGTTATATTTATTGAAGTCAACTCTAAAGTAAGGATTTTCATTAATCCAATACTTTTCATAAGAGAGGTTTAATACCTGCTTAATTATTCCTCTCATTTCCAAAAAGGCCTTCCTCCTAACCGTTCCATTTTTGAGATTTGTGTAACAAATGTTCTCTATACAACCTTTGGAAATCTGATCTACATACTTAGTCTCGAATGTAGTATTTAGGAAGAACCTATTGTATGCCTGTTGCATATGCAGGGTAGTGTTGTTTAGCGATAGTAACTTGTCATGGTCTTTCACGTACTTATATTTCTCTTTTATTACCAGAGCAAATACTTCTTTAAAAGTTTTCTTTGCAGATCCATCAATACCTTTCTCATGCTTATAAACTTTTTCTTTTAAGTTTTCAAGGTTCTTTGCTTTAATTTGTTTTCTACCAGACTTCTTACTCAAATCTGGTAACCAAATGTGATAGTAACCATCACTACTTGGCTTCGTAGGGAAGTTATATTTTGATAAGAGGTTTTCTTTCTCTTTCATCTCATACAATTTCCGTACATCCTCAAGAGTTAGACTATCAAATTGTATAGGGTTTTGCAAGTTAGGTTCATTCATATTCTTAGGGTAACCAGTTTACCGGTAACCTATATGCTTAACCTTTTATTGTGTTTACATAAAATTTTGAAATAACAGTCTCTTTTTTAAATGAGTTTTGTCCTAGAATTATATTTGCCTAGGCTAAGACTAATTTGAAAAGGAGACTTTTATGAGTACAGTAATTAGACCAGAAGTGTCTAAAAAGAACGAGTATTATATTGATCGCCATAGGTTTTATGAACTAAAGCATTATTGCATGCAGTACAAATCGTGGAAGAGAGATCTAGATGCAATTAATTTATATCCTGCGATTGCTTTAGACCGGATCTCTTACCAAACTGATACAGTAGATTCGGTTCTTAGATTAGTAGAAGCTAGGGAATACTACACTAATAGGATTTATATTCTCAAAGAGATTGCGGTTAAAGCTGATCCGATCATAGGACCATGTGTACTAGAAGGCATCATTACTAATACTTCATATGAAAAGCTAAAAACTAGAATTGATATTCCTTGCTGTAAGGACATTTACTATACGGTTTATAGGAAGTTCTTCTGGTTATTAGATAAGGTACGCAAATAAGAAAGGAGGTTGCAAATGGCAGCAACTAAGAAACAGATTAATGATTTCATAGCAGAGATAGCACCTATAGCTATAGCACAGGCTAAGAAACACGGTAATCAGATTTACGCATCTGTATGTATCGCACAGGCAGCTCACGAGAGTGGTTGGGGTACATCAGCTAAGATGACAAAAGCTAAAGCATTATTTGGTATTAAGGTTGGTAAGTCTGCTTATAAATTTGGCACGGCTTGGAAAGGTGCAGCTTACAAGACAGGCACAACAGAGTATTACGATGGGAAGAACCCTACGAAGATCGTAGACTGGTTCAGACAGTATGACAGTATAGAAGATGCTACAGAAGATTACTTCGACATGCTTTGTCACTGTAACAGATACAAACCAGCTTTAAACAGGTCTACACCAGGTGAGTGTATAGACGCTATCGTAGCTGGAGGATACGCTACGGGTCCTGCTTATGCTAGTAAGATTAAAGAGATTATTGAAAAGAATGATCTTACGAAATACGATGGCAAGCCCTCAGCGCCTTCTAGTTCAAATGTAACTTCAACCTATGTTCCTGGAAAGTTATATTCTCTTAAGGTTAATCTCTATGTTAGAGAAGAGCCTAATGGTGAGAAGAAGAAACTCAAGGACATTACAGACAACGCTAGATTGCATGCTATCTCAGATGAGAAAGGTTGTGCAATTCTTAAAAACGGTACAAAGGTTACCTGTAAAGAATCTAAAGTAGTAGGTAACTCTATATGGATGAGAATACCATCAGGTTGGGTATGCGCGAAGCCCGCCAATGGTAATACTTATATTTCATAAATCCTTTTTGCTTTAGGGGACGGTTTGGTCTTTTCTATATTTCTCTAAATCTCTTGCTATTATCCCCCGTACAACATACCATCTTTAAGCCATTCCGTCCCTGATCTCCTAAAGCTACATTATATTCAGTCTGTAAAATTTTTCGATTTTCAAACTGAAATTTTCCCGGGTGGGGATTTTTGGAAAAAGGTTGACCAAAACATACGTTCTAGAATGCCTCTGTGAGTTCGTATTTGCCCCATTTAGGCCCCTGTAGTTATATTTAGGTGTACTTCTTCGCCTAAGGGTTTGAAATGCTCTAAATGAGGCGATAAACGCGTTATATTCTTCTCGTATAGTGAGAAGGAGGTAATACATATGTTAATGAATAGAAAAGAACTCACAGATTGGTTGAAAACTATTGGAGAGGAACCTTACATACATGTGGATAGAAAGATACCAAGCCACATTTATATACCTATGAGATATTATGGTATTTATGAATGTGTTGGTATATATACAGCATGGGATGAAGTAGGAGGTATAGCCGAACAAGGATTTGTTTGGAAACCAGTAGGTGGTGGAACACTTATGTATGAAGTAAGAGATCGTTAGAGTTTTCTAGCGATCTTTCTTTCGCTTATATTTCAATCTCTAATATGGAGAGGCAGAAAGGAGAAACTTATGGGAAGAATGAGTGATTTTGTTATAGATTGTGGAGAAGAGTTAATGAGAAGAAAGCCCTATCTTACATGGGACGAGGTAATGAATAGAATTACCAATCCTACAAGTAAGGTAGAACAAGACGAAGTTAACCAGATTAAAATGATTATATTTAACAGAAGCTACAATAGATAGAACAACGAGGTTTTCATAGCCTCTCATTTTCGCGATTAAATCCTTCCTTATAATGAAAGGAGGTAGCTAGTATGGCACATATAAACAATTTAAATCAAAGAGCAAGAATGGAGTGTATAGTAGAAAACTTAGATACTGAGGATGTAAAGATTCTCTGCAATTGGGGTGGAGAACTCTATAGAGATGGTATCGCACGAGGAGTACTTACAACTCTTGGCGTAATAGCAGTGATTGGCATTGTTAAGTTTGCTAAAAGCTAACCAATAAAAAGGCCGTTGGATATTTCTGACGGTCTGATTTTTCGCGAATTTTTCAGTCTCTAATATGAGAAGGAAGCAGTGTGATGCGAATGTTCCGGTGGGAATCCGGCGCTCTATTGTCAGTTCGTCACTCGACAATAGCCTTCAAGGAAATAAAAGAAGTATACATGGATTATACGAGGGTTTGCATGTTCCTCGAGATAATACGTAGGTGCGTACATAAAATAGGGAGTACGACTGTTGATATAGTATACAGAAGCAAACGACAGAAACCTGGTCATAAAATTTTTCGCTTATATTTCAGTTTGTAATATGAGAGATGATAATTAGTTTTCGAAAGGAGAATAAACTATGAGACAGAAAACTTACAAACAAATAGAGGCTTCAAGGAATACTAGATTATGGATTACTGAAGTTATTATACCAGTATTAACAGTTGGATGTACTGTTGGTGCTGCGTTGTATAATGGTAATCCTGAGTTTAGAAATAAAGTGAATAATTTGTTTAAGAAGAAAGATAAGAAAGTTATAGAGTTCAAAAACTAAATAACGTCTATCGAAGAGCTGTAGAATTTTCTATGGCTCTTACTTTTTCGCGTCAATTTCTGCTTGTAGAATGGAACGTATTGTTATATTTCGAAAGGAGAAATGTTATGGAAATAGTAATTAAAATAGCTACTAGTGATTTAAAGAAGAAGGCAATTGAGGTGTTTGCGGTTGCAGGAATGACCGTAATAGCCGATGTTGCAGCACACTTTGCAGCAAAAGCTATCATAAAAACTATCGAAAAGAATAAGAAAGAAACTTTTGATGATCAGAATGCGGAGGTTTTAGACTGAGAGTTTTCTCGGTCTATTTTCTTTTTGTGAAAGGAGTAACAAATGGACATCGTGAGTCTAACTAGTAGAACCATCACAAAAATTTTAAGCAAAACAATCAATAAAGCCTTACAAACTAATCTTGGTTTTGACCCAGGATTAAGTATCAACAGACTTAACTTTAAGACAGACAAAACAACACAGATTGATATTTCTGCTGAAATGTCGAATGAGGACTTTCAGAAACTATTGGAGGTGTTAGTGAAATGAAGACAATACTCTTCGCTATTGTAGCGTTATATTTTCTAATAGGAATTCTTTGTTGGTACGGAGGTATAAAAACATTTGGAGGTAGGAAGAATTATATTCTCTACATTACAAAAGAAAAAGAGAAAGAAAAGGTTCATCTTCCTTTTAATAATGTAATTGTAGCGTATTACTTGGCTTTAATAATGTTTATATTTACCTGGCCAATCTTTATAAGGAGACATGACAATGAATAATGCAATTATGGCAGCTCTAATTTCAGGGCTGCTTTTTTCATGCCATCAGACCGTTACAGAGCCAATGTACGCATTACAAAATGATATTCAGCTTTTAGTAAATATTGTAAGAGCGGAAGCAGGTAACCAGTCGTTAGAGGGCAAGCGTGCAGTTGTGGATGTGATTCTAAATAGGGTTGATAACGAGAACTTTCCGTCTTCAATCGAAGAAGTTATATTTCAACCCGGTCAGTTTTCTTGTATGCAAGACGGGCATTATGAAAAGTATTTGCCTCTTATAGATGAAACTGACTACGAAGCTGTACGTCTAGAACTATTAAACAGAACCGATTACGAAATTTTATATTTTAGTTCTGGTGAATGTTACAACGGAGAATTCGCTTACAAGATAGGCGACCACTATTTTGCAAGATAGGAGAGTGATATTTATGTCAAATGCTCAAATGAGATTAGAAGTAGCTGCAATGTATAATTCTACAACATGGCATCAGAGAGTTTCAAAGATGCCTGACAATCAGATCTATGCGATCTTCAGATACAAGCAGGAAAGAGATGAAAAGCGTAAGAAGGAGCAAGACCTTAACAACAATGAGTTCTATCACAGATTAGTAAACGACAACGAAAAAGATTACCACCAAATAGACATTTGGGAATATTTAATGGAGAGAGACTTATGAAGAAATTCAAGGAAGCAGTAAAGCTCATTGAAGAGCTCTTAAAACTTGTTAAAGAACAAGAGAAAACAATTCATTATCTCAAGCTAACCAACGAATTGCAAACTCTGGCTTTGAAAGAGCAGCAGGAGTACGTGGAGATGCTAGAGAACGAATTATATTCTAAGTAAAAGGAGAGAGGTATATGAAAGACGGATTAGAAGCTTTAGGACTATTAAGTCTATCAATTATACCAATTCTAATAATGATATTTGTCGAGCATAACGAATTCATGGTCCTGTTTCTTATGGAGATAGCCTTCATGGTAATAATAGGACTAATGTTCGCTATACCTACGGCAATACTGGTATGGATATTTGATAAGGAGGAAAAAGATGAATGCAAGACAGAAAGCTAAGCATTACAAGAAGTTATACGAACAATCTAAAAAAGCATTAGAACATACAACTCAACCAATTCCTCCAGCTATGGAAGAAATATTTAAAAGGTTATTAGAAAAATATGAATATGCAGAGACCCAAAGTTATATTCCAAATTCATTAACCTGGGCATTAGTAAAAACATGTGAAGAAGTGAGAGGAATATGGTAAAGGAGGAAAAAGAGAATGAATGAGCTTTATGAAAGATTCATAAACACTGCTATGGATCGAGCTTTATTGTTTACTTTTGATGGTAGTTTCTTAACTGCTAAAGAAGGATATGTCTCTAAAGAAGACAAAAAGTTATATTTTTACATGCTGGATTCAACTGGAAAGAGAATCGACATGTACAAATCTCGTCAGATCAACAATAAGTCCGGTGTAATAAGAAATAGGTCTATGTGGTTTTTCTGGGATAATACGGAACTACATAAGAAGCGGTTAGCAGAGAAGGCCGCACTTATATTTATAGACCATTACAGAGATAGATACGACAAGCTCCAGATTGACATGAAAGACTGCTCTAATAACATAGAAAAGCTTGTTGATATTGTCGAGGAGATTAAAAAGGAGAGTAAAGATGGACTTAACAATTAAGAATCTAAAACAAATTAATATGTTTAATGGCGAATACAAACCTAAACATATTGTTTTAGATTTCAAAAATGACGATGATTATGAACAGTTTTTATTTCTCATCGATAAGTATGTTCTATCATCTGCTTTTGAGAAAGCGAGGAATGTGAAATGACAAACAGAGAAAAATTCATAGAAGTGTTTGGGGATAATCCTCAACGTCATCACATTACAAAATCATGGTGGGATGAAGAATATATACCACTGCAAGAGCCAAAGATTCTTAAAACATTAAGTATACTAGATTGTGCTAAGAAAATTAAAGAACACTGTACAAATGCTAAATGGTGTTTTGATTGTGAGTTAGGGAACGGTGACGGTACTTGTAAATTAGCCGATAATGAGTATTGCTATTCGTTACCAACTGAATGGAAATTAGAGGAGGAAAAAGATGACAAATACAGAACTTGATATTTTCAGAAGTATAGCAAAATCACTCGAACGTATAGCAGACCATATGACTGGAACCACTGTTAAAGAGGTTAAATTAAGCGAATTATGTGATTCATGCGCTTTTAGAGATTTCCAGGATAGATGTATGGAACGTAGAAACGCTATCAATTTTTATGGTAACCCAGAAGTATGCTACGAACCAGATTTATATTCTCAGATACGGAGATGTGGACCATGAGTAGTATGGATTATTACATAGAACTACTCTACCTATTCATCTATTTATGCCATTTCTTAATGGTATTCGCAGTTATATTTACAATCGTAACAATAATAATTTTAGTAAAGGAGAAAATTCACCATGGAAGAGAACAAAGTTGTAAGAGAGATACCTGAGTTTTTAAAAGAGGTTAATTTAACAAAACCAGATGAAAACGCTAAACACCATGAGAAGTTGCTTGAGATGGCTAAAGGGTTTGATTCTGAAGAGGCAACCATAATCTGCAGGATATTTGCTAGGAAGTATCCAACACTAATGCTTAATGCGTTGTCTTCAGAGATAGTAGATCTTGGAGTTCTTAGAGAGGATATTTCTAGAGCATATACAATCTATTCTGCAAAGGAGGATGCCATATAAGTTATGGACATTGTTATTAAAAATATTGAGTGTCTCCGCAATGATATTGACGGACACACTAAGACACCACCGGAAAGGGTTGTAGTGGATTTCAGTAAAGCAGGCACTGACGAATTCGCACAGCTCTTTTTTGATGCTTGCGAAGAAGAAAAACTTAAAGAGGTAACAGCACGTATGCAAGGCGAGTTTGATGCGACTGGAAAAGACGTAGCATATTTCATGAACCATAGGGTTAAACCGGGAGGATTAAATAATGACTAGATCAGAGAAAATTTTGTTAGTTGTTTCTTCTCTTTGTATTGTCATAAGCGTATGTAATTATATTCTCTTCCTTATGCTTACAAAAGAGATAGAGATGTTAATAGCAGCTTTAGGAGGTTTCGTAGGATGACAATTGATATTTCCAAACTTAAAGAGGAATACGATGAGGAAGGAGATTTCAAGGCATACGTAGACAAGTACATGACCAAACACGGTATTTCTGATGAGTTGGCAGCGTGCAAGTGCATTATGGTGCAGAGGTATTGGTTATATTTGCATGGCTTGTTGAAAGACGAAACGCCAGAATTTCCGACAGTATAATGGAACGTAAACTTATATTTTAAGAGGAGGTGTCTAAATGACAAGAGAAGAATTGCTAAACCGTAAGGATTATGCAGAGAGCAAAATTGAGGAGTTGTGTGATTTCATCAATGGAACACCACCAAATGAAAAGGGTTACGAAGATTTGATACAAGCGTATCTGAAGTGGACAGACATCTACGATGATATTTTAGATCAGATCTCCGATCTTGATAAGGCCGATGCTAAAGAGGCAGAAGCTAAAAAAGAGAAGAGAATAGATCTAATATTTCGTTCATTAGATCTGGTATGTAAGATAGCAGTACCAATACTTTGTATATCTGCTTCAGTTGGTGTAGCGAAGTTGAGTTATGTGCAGGATTCCCAAATGCAACTCTGTAATGGAAGAGTTATGGGTTCAGCAAAAGATCTGATGAATTTAGCGAAAATGAAAGTTTGAGTTTAATGGGACGGTTGGATATTTCTGATCGTTCCGTTTTTCTTTTAAGGAGGTAACAAAATGATAGGTGATGAAAAAGAAGTATATTTTCACCAGTATTGTAACAAGTGTCTGTACAAAGACCAGAACGAAAGCAACCCAAACAGTAAGTGCTGGGATTGTTTAGAAGAGCCAGTGAATGTAGATTCACACAAACCAATCAATTTTAAGGAGGCAGAATAATGAAAGGACAATTAGCAAAAATTGCTAGCAACAAAGTTGTTTCTAGGGTCACCGGAGAGATAGGAAAGTTCTATCTCGCACACGAAAGCACAATTCTTACAGGAGGAACTATAGGCTTCAGTATGGCTACAACAGCAGTTACATACAGGAACGCCGATAGAATCAAAGCTATTCTTTGTGATGCAAGTTATATTTTGCAGGAAGCTAAAGATAATGGTAATCAGGAAGAAGTAAAGCGCATCTATGCAGACACTCTTAAGAGACTTGCGCCATTAGTAGCTCCTATAGTTATATTTCAGGCAGCAACCATTGCAACGGCTTGTGTAAGCAAGAAACGTTCAGATAAGAAGCTTGCAGAGGCAGCAGGTGCACTCTCAATAGCTCAGGCAGCTATAAGTCAGTATCAGTCTTGGCAGAAAGACACAGAAGAAGCTTTAGGAGAGAAGAAGTATGCAAAACTTCAGGATGATATTTACAAGAACAAAGAAGTAGATGGCAGGCTATTCTCAGATACACCGCTTGAGGGAGCTCCTGGAGAAGTATTGATAATTGACAAGTATTCAGGTAGACCGTTCTGGTGTCACACTTCAAAAGTTGAGAACGCAGCAAATGAGTTAGGAAGAATGCTTTATGCAGGTGGAGCTGATCAGGTTACAATCAATGACTTCTACGATCTGATAGCCAATAACAATCTTACACCAAACGAATTAGGTGAGAGGTTTGGTTATATTGCTGACATGGGATATGACATGGCTGGTGACATTACAGCAAGATTCGCAGATACGCATTACGTGTTCCCGAATGGTACGAAAATCCCTGCATTCGAGTTATATTTGTGGCCGGAACCTGATTACGTAGGTTGAGAGGCCGGGTTGCGCGATCAGGACATTATATTTGAGCTGGGGTATCAGGACTATGCAAAACGCGAGTACGGGTACCAGCCAGCTCGATTGTGGTGACCCGAGAAACAGAACGTATGTTCGCGTATATTTCACGTAGTAGAATGGAAGGTAAAACTTCTAGAACTATAAACTTGTTTAAAATAAAAGGAGAGAAGAAAATGAAAGAACAGGAAATCAAAGTAATGGGATTCATGGGAGCAGAAGAGAACAAGGATGAAGCAATCAGAGTTGAAGTTGAGAAGGTTGGTTTGAAACAGAGATTCAAGGACTGCAGTAAGGCTAAGAAGGCAGCCATCATAATTGGCGGCGTAGTCGTAGTTGCAGCAACTGGATACGGGATCACCAAACTTATCAGCAAGCCTGATGCGGTTTCCGAGTTAGCAGAAGCTGCTATTGAAGCTGGTGCTGAAACTGTAGTCTTCTAAAAACAACTTAATAGTGAACAATAAAAAGACGACACTTGGATTATTCTGAGTGTCCTCTTTTTCGTTATATTTCTGAAAGGAGAAAACTAATGGCAGAAGATAAGAAGCCGGTAAGAAAAATAGAAGCTGCAACTGAGAAGCGTTCTATTGGAAGCGAACTGGGTAAGTATGCAATGGACGAGATAATTGTCCCAAAATCAAAAGAGGTAATGCGTGACATGTTCACAGGTATAGTCAACATGTTTGCAGAT
Source organism: Clostridiales bacterium (assembly GCA_017649745.1). Next base: position 12,329 of record JAGCGE010000247.1, read on the forward strand.
GCCGCTAGAGGTTCATTGGATAAGTTTTTATATCCTAATGGAGACGCACCTAGAAAGAATCAAGGTAATAGTCAGTATTACACAGGCACTACAAACTACACATCATTTTCTAGACCGTTAAACGATTACAAACCGTCTAGACCGGCAAGAGATCCGATTAGCACAAGGTCAGGATGTAGTGTTAAGCGTGTATGGGTTAAGACTGAGCTGGATGCAAAAGATATTATAGGAACTCTTAAAGAAGACATAGAGAACTATGGTAAGGCTAAAGTTGCAACTCTGTATGAGCAAATAGGAGAGAGAACAACAGAAGCTGACTTCTCGTATGGTTGGACAGCAAATGATAGCATAGGATATTTCTATGATACCAAGAGTCCAGATCCGGACAAGAAATGGTACATAGATTTACCGCAACCTCATAGTATTACTACAATTTAGTGGAAGGAGATTTATATTTATGAAAGTAAAAGCTACTTTAAAAAGATTTGGAGCGATGTGCTATAAGAATCGTTCTAACATAGAGTTTGTTGCAGGTTTGTTATTAGAAACAGCAGGTGTTGTTGTGATAATTTCTAAGGCAACTAAAGCAGCAGAGATTTCTGAGAACGTGGCTCGCAGATTAGAAGATGTGAGACTGGGTGATGAAGAGAACGCATGGGAGACAGAAGAAGAAAGAAAAGCCGAGAAGCGTGATATTTTGAAGTATGCAGTTGTTGGATACACAAAAACTTACGCACTCGGTGTAGGTTTTGTCGTAGGTGGTATGGCACTTAATGTTGTAAGTAAGATTACAGACAACAATACAATCAGTGAAGCATACGCACTTGTAGCATCTACAGCTGCCGCATTCAGTCAGTATAGACAGAGAGTCATAGCTGACGTTGGTGAAGAGAAAGATCAGGAATATTTGTTAGGGCCGCAGGTTACTACGGTTGATATTCTTCCAGACGGAACTGTAATCCAGACAACTGAGCCTGTAGAGAATCCCAATGGTGGTGCAAACTTACCGCCTCACTGCGTAATGTTTGATGAGTCAAATCAGAACTGGACAAAAGAGCCTGGGTTGAATAGAGACTTCTTGGAAGAATGCGAGATCTGGCTTAACAAGAGACTTCAGTATGAGGACTTCTTGTTTGAGAATGATATTCGTAGATACATAGGTGCACCATTAGTAAAATGTGGATGGACTGCAGGCATATTTGCAACAGACAAAGACGGTAACATTAACAAGTTGAAGTTCGGTCTAGATGCAAAGAACCCCGCAGCACAGAGATTCAGAGACGGAGTAGAGCCGTCAATTATATTACAGTTCAATGTTGAGGATAACATACTCGAGCAGATGAACTGGAGAAACGCTTAAAAGATATTTTGTGGAAGGAGAAAACCATGAGCAATAAAAAGAAAGCTATTTTAGGCTTAGGATTGGTAGCACTTGCAGCTACCGCAATAGTTGTAACTAAGAAGTCAAGGAAATACACAACATTAACCGCAGAGGGTGGACAGGAAGAGAAAAAGGAAGAAGACCCTACGGTTATGGATAAGATCAAGAAGGCAGCTACGAAGAAGGCTGCTGACATAGTGATATTTGTAGCAAACCATCAGGAGCAGATAGAAGCTGCTTCTACAGTCATCGGTATAGTTGGTTCTGTAATCTCTGTAGCATCTGCTGTTAGAGAGTTTAAGTCTGGTATGGACGTGGAACAGAAGCTAAATGATATTTGCGCACACAATGATGAGTTCGAACTGGTGTGGAACAAATACATAGATGACCTAATTGCCCGAGACAAAGCGATAGATGAGAAGCTAGAACAGCTGCTATTAGCTACAGCTAAAAAGGTTAAGAAGTGATATTTATAGGAGGTTAGACCATGAACGACAAAAAGATCGTCATAGCTACATTAGCTTTCGTAGCAGGAGCTGGCTTTGGGTTCGCTGTTGGATATTCTATGAACAGAAAAGAATCAGAAGCTAAAGTGCAGGAAGCTGTTGAAGCGTTTAAAAGATATTCCCAGGAAACTGAAATCGAGAATCCAGAAAATTCCCAGGGGGAAGAATCCCAGAAGCAGTCTGAACTTTTTAAAGACGTAAAGCCTGCAAAGTTTGCAAAACCTGATGGAACACTTGGTATCAATTACTCGAAGTACAATAAAGATATTCAGGAGAAGGTAGAAACTGAATCACCATCAGATGACGACCCTGACGATGAGCCAGAGAAAGATATTTCACCAGACGATCCGGAGTATGAAGAGACTTACGAAGAGAAGTTAGAACGTGAGTCAAATGAATTCATAGAGCACGCAGAGCAGTATCGTAAAGAGCATGAGGGTAAGATAGAACTCATGACTTCTGATGAATGGGATACAGACTTCCCAGAGACAGACTACGATAGGGCAGACATCTACTACTTCACAGAGAGTGATATTCTCACAGATGAGGATGGACACCAGCTTAATGAAGATGAATACATAGGCCCTAAGCCAAGACAGGTAGGATGGATGCGTCAGGCGAATGATGACGTCATTTATATTCGCAATCACCCGAAGGAAACCGAATACAGATTATTCAAGGAGCATTGCGCCGTTGAAGATTGGTTCTAGGGGGAATGCTTATGAATTACCCAGAATGGCTAGAATCATTAGTAGATGATGGTTGTCATTCTATGCTACTTAAGTTTCTGAATAACGTTGCGTATAGGTGGCAATTTACTTTAGATGAGAATCGTGCTGCAGGCGGTTTGAATTTAAGAAGTAAGTTTGCTTTCGAAAACTCAATTGATATTTCAGATGTAGACTATGGTGCATGCTCTGTATTAGAGATGCTTATAGGTGTAGCAGTAAACATGATAGATATTCTAGATGAAGACGTTGGAACCTGGTTCTGGGTTATGATTACAAATCTAGGATTAGATCAGTATGACGACCGTCACTTTAATGAAGTGGAGATCAATTATATTCTCAACGTCTGGTTGGATAGACGCTATGACAGTAATGGTCATGGTTCAATCTTCCCACTTACTAGATATTCTGGTGATTGCAGAAACCTAGATACGTGGGGGCAGATGAACGCATGGATTGCTGAGAACTATCCACATACAGATAGTTGGTTATACACATGAAAGGAGAATTACCATGACAAAAGACGCATGGATATTTACAGGAATAGGTATTGTTAGCTTCGCTAGCTTAGTAGCTCTTAATCAGTACAACAAGAACAGAAGCTTTAAGCTTAAAGAGAAAGCTACAGAAAACGAAAAGATATATTTCGAGAAGCTTTCACCTGAGCAGGTTGAGGCTCTTGAGAGACAGAAGCTCGACAATAAGGCTATAGAAATAGAACTAAGAAAGAGCGAAGCTGAACTCAGTAAGACAGAGGCAGAACTTAAGAAGACTGTTACTCAGTTTAAGGAAGAGATCGAGAGTAAGATAAGAAAAGAAACTCAGGCTGGTATAGAGAAAGACATGAGAAGGATATTTGATGACTGGTCTGGCAAAATGGAAGACAGATTAGATAAGAAGGTTGATCGTGTAGTTTCAAGGATTGACGATCTGTCTGACAAGTATGGTGGAGTTAAGAGTAATTCTTCAACACCATCTATTAATGTAGTAAATGCTCCCAACACAAACAACTAGAGGTTAGGCATGAGAGTTTATATTTGAAAGGAGGGAATGGGATGTGTTTGACTTCCTAAAAGTTACGAAGAGTTTTCGTAATTCAAGGTACTATTACAGGCCCACGTTTATAACCAAAACCTCCATAAAGGATTTGCTCGTTAGAGGACAGGCATTCTATGCAGTCTTCGATGAATCTACAGGCTTCTGGACAAAGTCTAAGTCTAGATTAATAGAAATGATAGACGAGCAGGTTAGGGAGTACGCTGAAAAAGATATTGGTACTTCAATGTTAGCAGATGAGGCACACGGGCCAATAGTAGTACAAATGGCCGACAGTGCAAATCATATTGTTGAGCAGTTCGATAGGTTCTGTAAAACTTTAGACAACCAAGAGCACATGCTTGACATGAAGATGCTCTTCTCAAACTCTGAGGTTTCAAGGAAAGACTATGCAACTAAAACTTTGGACTATCCATTACAGGAATGTCCTACACCTTACTATGATGCTTTATGTGACGTTTTATATTTGCCAGATGAGCGTGAGAAGTGGGAATGGGCTGTAGGATGCATGATTGCAGGTGATAGTTCTAAGATACAGAAAATGTTTGCGTTCTACGGAGAGCCTGGTACCGGTAAGTCCACAATTATTAGTGGGATATTAGCCAAAGAAGTTATGGGTGGAAGACGTGCAGGTTATGCTGTAAAGTTTGAAGCTGTTAACTTAGTTGGCGGTAATGAATTTGGTACTGACTTCTTAGAGAATGACTCGATATTAGCATATGACGATGATGCAGAACTGGATAAGATTAATGCTAGGTCAACTCTTAATAAGATTGTGTCTCACGAGACTGTAAGGGTTAACTGTAAGTTCAAGGCACCGTTCATGACTAATCCGAATTGTATAGTCTTTGTTGGTACGAATGACCCAATTCAGTTAAGTCCGAACTCAGGTATGAGGAGAAGACTTATTGATATTCGTCCCACAGGCAATTTAGTATCGCCAGAAGTGTATGACGAGTGTATGGAGCATATTCCATTTGAGAAAAGCGGTATAGCTTGGAAGTGTTTGGAAACCTATAAGCGTTTAGGTCGACATTACTATGACCATTATATTGCTGAAGACATGTTGGCTAGAACTTCACCATTCCACAACTTTGTTATAGAGAATGTAATGGAGTTGAAAGATGGTATTAGTCTTGCTAAAGCCTATGATATTTACGTTAGGTATGCTGAAGCATGTAAGTATAAGAATGTCATAGTAAGGTACAAGTTCAGAGACACACTAAAACTATATTTCGAAAAATACTCAGATGGAAAATTTGAAAACTTCAAATGGGAAAAGATTGGTAGGCAAGCTCCGGAACCAGTATCTATTGATATTCATAGCTGGTTAGAGTTTAACTTCACTAAATCTGATTTCGATGAGGCTTTTGCAGATCAGCCAGCTCAGTATGCTAACGAAGATGGTATACCAGAACGTAAGTGGGAAAATGTTAAGACCACATTAAAAGATATTTCCACCAACAAGTTACACTATGTCAAAATGCCAGATGACATCATTTGTTTGGACTTTGATATTCGTGGTGAGGATGGTGAGAAGTCGTTTGAAAAGAATTTAGAAGCAGCCTCTAAGTTCCCTCCGACTTATGCGGAGTTAAGTAAGTCAGGCTGTGGTATTCATCTACATTATATTTACACCGGCGGAGATCCGAAAGAGTTGAGTAGGATTTACGATAATAATGTAGAGGTTAAAGTGTTTACAGGTAATGCAGCTTTAAGGAGGTGCTTGACTAGGTGTAATGATATTCCTATTGCCGAATTAAGCTCTGGGTTACCTATAAAAGATGTGAAAGGAGGCAATAAGATGGTGGATTGGGATGGCTTTAAGAACGAAAAGATATTACGAGCCATGATTATTAAGAATCTTAAGAAAGAATACCATCCAGCAACCAAACCTAGTATAGATTACATAGACAAGCTGCTATCTGATGCATATGACTCTGGCGCAACCTATGACGTAAGAGACTTACAGAATGATATTCTCGTATTCGCTATGGGAAGTTCTCATAAGTCTGATTACTGTGTTGGTGTTGTAAGCAAGATGCAGTTCTGTTCAAAAGATATTCTTGAGCAAGAGAAAGAGTTAGAGAATAAGTTCGTAGATGACGATGCACCAATAGCGTTCTTTGATGTGGAAGTGTCACCAGACTATGAACAGTACGTTAAGTATTGCGAGAAGAATGATATTCTCATCAACCCAGAAATACCTAAAGATTCTAAAGCACACTTCTTAGTTTGTTGGAAACTATTTGGTGAGGGTAAGAAAGTACAGAAGTTGCTTGACCCTAAACCGGAAGATATTTCAAAACTGTTTAAGTACAAACTAATAGGTTTCAACAACAGAGACTATGACAATCATATGGTATGGGCTTGTAGTCAGGGTTATACACCAAAAGAATTATATTCTCTGAACAACCGAATCATTAACGAGAAGGACAAGAAAGCTAAGTTTGGTCAGGCTTACAACATCTCCTACACAGATATTTATGACTTTGCATCCTCAGGTAATAAGCAAGGTCTTAAGAAGTGGGAGATAGAGTTAGGTATACGTCATTTGGAATGGAATAGACCATGGTACGAACCAATACCAGATGACAAATTGATATCCTGGGCAGAGTATTGTTCTAACGATGTAACAAGTACTGAAGCAGTGTTTAATCATTTGCAAGATGACTTCGAAGCCAGAGAGATATTAGCTAAGTTGGCTGGAGGTACTGCGAACGATACGACCAATAGTTTAACAACTAGGTTGTTGACACATGATATTCCTGACCCTCAATCTCAATACGTCTATACAGACCTATCTACAATTTTCCCCGGGTATGAATTTCATCCAGAAGGCGTACCTAAGGAAAGATATTCTACCGAACCTGGTACAAAAGTTTCCACAATGAAATCAATCTACATGGGAGAGGACCCATCAGAAGGTGGCTATGCAAATTGTCCACAGCCTGGTGTGTACTTTAATGTTGGATTGTTTGATGTAGCTTCTATGCATCCACATTCAGCAATAGCCCTAAAGATATTTGGAGACACGATTACCAAGAGGTATGAAAACTTGGTAGAAGCAAGAGTAGCAATAAAGCATATTAAGAAGATAGGAGACGATGCATACAATGAAGCACTCACAAGGATGGACAACATCAGAGAAGGTTCTTCTGAAGTTATTAAAGATATTCTTAATGGTCTATCTGGAGATGATCTTAAGAAAAAGTGCAAAGCAATCGCAAATGCACTCAAAACAGCAATCAACTCTGTATATGGATTAACTTCAGCAAAGTTTGACAACAAGTTAAGAGATTCAAGGAATGTGGACAACATCGTAGCTAAGTATGGAGCTTTGTTCATGATTACACTTAAACATGAGTTGCAGAAGATGGGCTATACAGTAGTTCACATTAAGACTGATTCAATCAAAGTTGCAAACTACGATGAGAGGGTTAAAGAATTTATATTTGAGTTTGGTAGAAAGTATGGATTCACATTTGAGCATGAGGCTACATATTCTAAGATGTGTATCATAGATGACGCTCAGTATGTGGCATACGAAGTTGAAGCAGATGGGGAGAAGTTAGAGAAACCTTTTTGGACTGTAACAGGAGCGAAGTTCGCACCAAGATATTTGTTTAAGAACCTGTTTACAAAAGAGGAAGTAGTATTTGATGACTACCCAGAAACTAAATCTGTATCAGATGCAGCTATTTATATTTCGATGGATGGAACTGAAAAGTTCGTTGGTCGTGTAGGAAGTTTCGTAGCTGTTAATGAAGGTTATGGTGGTGAGTTGTTAAGGGTGAAAGGTAATAGTAGGTCTGCAGTCACCGGCACAAAAGGATATTTGTGGAATGAGGCCGACTTAATACGAGAACACCCAGAAAGACTCAATTTAGACTTCTATAGAAAAGAATGTGATAAGGCTGTAGCAGCAATAGATATTTACTACCCGTTTGAGGAGTTTGTTGAATGCGACCCTACAAGCTTCATGTTCATACCTAATGGGTCTGGAGATGAGATACCGTTTGATGCAATGAACCCACCAGTAAAAGATATTTAAGAAAAGGAGAGAAACATTATGGATTTAAAAATTGACGAACTCAAAAACAAGGAAGGTAAAGTGTTTGCAGAGATGCTTTCCTTTCTTGGAGCTTCACAGGAAGATATTCTTCCTGGTAAGTTCAGAAACTTCAGGGGAGAGAAGAGAAAAGCTCCCGATGGCAGGATCGTTAATGATGAGGGAGTTAGAAGCTTCAATCTGTCCCTCAATAGTTTGCCTATAGAGGCAGTAGACAGCCTTGCAGCTCTTAAGATAAGAATCAAGGAGTTACCTCCTAAGAACGATGAGTATGGTGATGAGCCTCTAAGATTTGTTAAGGTTAACGTTGCTTACGGTGGTAAGATTCCTCCGGAACTGTACCTGGTTCTTAATGGTAAGAAGAAGTTACTTACTCAAGGTGAGTTAGGTCTTCTTGATGGCTCTAGATACAACTGTGTAGACATGACCATCAGAACTTATCATAGAGATGCAGACACATGCACTTTATATTTGCAGAACGCTTACTTCGAACTTGAGCAAGATCCTGTAGCAGCTAAGTATGCTTCTTTGGAAGTTGACTCTTACTTAGGTAATAGTGTTACTGACGAAAGAGAGCCGTTACCCTTTGACTAAGGAGAAAGATATTTATGAATACGGAGTTATACCCGCATCAATTAAAAGCTCTTAAGAAGATGCACAATGGTTGTATTCTTTGTGGGAAAGTTGGTAGTGGAAAATCTAGGACCGCTTTAGCTTACGTTTACATTTGTGAGCTGGGCGGTTCTCTCCGTATTAATGGAGAAGGAGTATACACCAAACCAGAACTACCAAAAGATATTTACATCATTACTACAGCCAAGAAGAGAGATACGATGGAATGGGATGAAGAGGTTGCTTACTTTCATCTACCGGAAGATATTCACGTTACAATCGATTCTTGGAACAACATACAGAAGTATAAGCACGTAGTAGGAGCTGTATTTATATTTGATGAGCAAAGAGTTGTAGGAAAGGGAGCTTGGGTTAAGAGCTTCTTAAGAATTGCTAAGGCGAATCACTGGATATTATTGTCAGCTACACCGGGAGACAAATGGGAGGATTACATTCCGGTTTTCATAGCTAATGGTTTCTATAAGAATAGAAGTCAGTTTAAAGCAGAGCACATGATATTTAAGCCGTATCTAAAATTTCCAGTAATAGACCATTATGTAGGAACAAAGAGACTTAAGTATTATGCCGACCAGGTTTTAGTTCCAATGGATTTCGAACACGACATTGTAAAACACCACATTGATATTCTCTGTGAGTACGATAAGAATCATTACAAGAAAGCGTTTAGAGATCGTTGGGACCCATATGAAAATTGTCCTATAGAAGAAACTGGCAAGCTTTGCTATGTGTTGCGAAGAGTTAGCAACGACAATCCATCTAGATATTCTCAGTTAAGAGAAATAATGAAAGAACATTCTAAAGCAATAATCTTCTACAATTTCACATACGAACTCATAGGTCTAAGGATATTCTTTACAGAGTCTGGTTATGAGATAGGAGAGTGGAACGGTGAGAAACATACACCGATTCCAGAAGGTGACAAATGGGTTTACCTATGTCAGTACACAGCAGCATGTGAGGGTTGGAATGCAATTTCAACAGATACAATGATATTCTTCTCTCAAAATTATTCATATAAAATCACCGAACAAGCTGCAGGTAGAATTGACAGACTTAATACACCATTCAAGGAATTGTACTATTACTACTTCCGTTCCATGAGTCCTATTGACATAGCAATCAGAAGAGCTCTTAAACTTAAACAGACTTTTAATGAAAAGATATTTATGAAGGGAGTTCAGTATGATCAAGCAAATACCAGACCATCCTAATTACGCAGTATCAGATCGTGGAAGCGTTTACAAAATTACACAGGATGGTTTGGTTGAGCTTAAGAAAGATATTTCCACAGGCTATGCAAGAATAGAATTGGACAATAGAAAGTATTACATAGCTAGATTAGTTGCAGAACAATACTTACCCGAACCGACAGATCCAGGTCTAAAGATATTTTACTTAGACGGAGATCGAACCAATTGTGACTCAACTAATTTGGTTTGGCTTTCTAAGTCAGAGATACAAAGATATTCTTCATTTACATATGAATACAGACAAGAATTGCTGAGAGGTAGAGTGTGAAAATCGCTCTATCTCTTTTTTGTCTCCCCCTAGACCTCACGTGTCTTATTCTGTTTGTATAATAGAAGGGAAGGGAAAAATTCGACTAGATATTTTCTGGTTCGTGCTTTTCACCTTCTTTTTGTTTTGTCTTTTTCGTGAAAGGAGGACACTACAATGTTGGAGAGAGATTACCAAGCTAAAGTCATTAAAAGACTAAAGCAAACTTTCCCCGGAAGCATAATTCTAAAAAACGATGCACAACTCAAGCAGGGTATCCCAGACTTACTTGTACTATTCAAGGATAAGTGGGCAACTCTAGAAGTTAAAGTATCGGAAAAGGCGAGCCATAGACCAAACCAAGATTACAATGTTGAACGTATGAACGAGATGTCGTATGCAGCCTTCATCTATCCAGAGAACGAAGAAAAGATATTCTCTGAATTGGAGGGGGTGTTTAATGCATGATTTGGTATGACCATAGTAAAGACGTGTTACCTGGTTCTCATGCCATACTAGGCGGTTCAAGGTATGCATGGCTTAACTACGACTACGACAAAATGTTCGCTTACTTGCAATCAACTTACGCTACAACTATTGGAACACTAATCCATGAGTTAGCAGCAAAACTCATTAAAACCAAAATTAAGGTGAGTAAAAGTGATGCTCGTAAAATGATTATGCTCCACTTACTAGACAATAAAATTCCTAGGGCACTAATCGACATAGAAAGATATTTGCCAAATTTTGTTGCCTACGTAAATGATGCAATAGGTTTCGATATGAGACCTGAACAAGTTCTAAAGTATTCTGAAAACGCTTTCGGTACTGCAGATGCAATACACTTTAACGAAAAGAAAGGTTTCTTAAGAATACACGATTACAAAAGCGGTGTAACTCAACCTAACTTACATCAGTTAGAGATTTACGCTGCTTTGTTTTGTTTGGAGTACAAGATAGCTCCAAAAGATATTTCTACCGAACTTCGTATCTATTGGAGTTCTGAATTAATCACCGGTTTACCAACCGCAGCAGATATTGTTCCTGTTATGGACCAAATTATTACATTGGACAATTACCTAAAATCTATTAAGGAGGGCTAAGACAATGAATGATTACCTCATGCATGTGGGCGTAGCTCATGATGAAGCGCCTCCTGGTAGAGGTTCAGGAAGATATCCTTTCGGATCTGGAGACAGACCTCATCAACATTCTTGGGATTTGAAATCTAGATACGAAAAGCTCAAAGCTATGGGAATGTCTGAAAAAGATATTGCTGCAGCTATGGGTTATACAAAAGACGAATGGGACAAAGAGAAAGGTGAATGGGTTCAAGGAGGTCACATTGCAAAACTTCGTGCTGAGAAAGAGATTGCAACTGCAGAAGTTAACTCAGACAAGTATGAAGAAGTAATGTGGTACTACAATCACATCGATCCTAAAACTGGCAAGCCTTATACGAGAGCAGAGATTGCCAGACTTATGGGAATTAACGAGAGTTCTGTTCGTTCTATAGAGAATACAAAAACTGCAGCTGCTGACAATCAGTTGTTTAGGGCTGCAAACGATTTAAGAGCAGCTTCTGAGGAAAAAGGTTTCATAGATATTTCCAAGGGAGCTGAATTAACGTTAGGAGTTTCACCAGACAGACTTAATACAGTTGTTGAAGTTTTGAAAAGAGAAGGATATTCTGTTCAGAACATTGCAATACCTCAGGTTTCTATGCCAGGTAGAAATACAACTATGACAGTTCTTTGTCCTCCAGGTATGGAAGGTGAAGCTTTCAAACACAGATTCGAAGTTAAGTCACTGGAAGATATTTCAGGAATAGAAGAAGTCGCAACTCTTAAGGGTTGGCAGGACCCAGTTAAAGTAGACCTAAATCGTGTAAAGATATTATACGATGAAGATGGTGGTTCTGCTAAAGACGGAATGATTGAAATAAGGGCTAAAACAGATTCTCAAGGTAATCCTATACCAGCTTGTGATGACCTTAGTTTAGGAAACGCAAGATACGGTCAGGTTAGAATAGCTGTTGACTGTGGAAAAGATGGAATTAGGTACATAAAGGGAATGGCGGTTTACAACCCAGACTTACCAGACGGACAAGATATTCGTGTCAACAGTAACAAGTCTAGAGATGATGGTGTTAAAAAGGCACTCAAGGATTACGAAGAGGGCTCTCCAAACCCATTTGGTTCTTCTGTTGTACAAACTTACATAAGAGACAAACAGGGTAACATCATTATAGACTCTAAAACTGGAAAACCTAAACTTTCTGCTATACAGTTCGTTGGAACTCCTACAGAAGATGACCATGATATTCATGCAGAAGGTTCTTGGGGTGATTGGAGTAGAAATTTACCAGCTCAGTTCTTAGCTAAACAGTCTTTACCATTAGTTAAGCAGCAATTAAAGCTTAAGACTTTAGACGTTGAATCACAATACAAAGATATTTTGTCTATGACTAATGCGACTGTTAAAAAGAAGATGCTTATAGACTTTGCCGATGAATGTGATGCTGCAGCAGTTGATTTGAAAGCAGCTCCATTACCAGGACAAGGTGTTCATGTAATACTTCAGTCAAACACACTCAAGGATTCAGAAGTGTATGCACCAAACTTTGCTAATGGCACAACAGTTGCTTTAGTAAGGTTTCCTCATACAGGTCCTTTTGAGATTCCGGTTTGTACAGTTAATAACACAAACAAAGAAAGTATTGGACAGATTGGTAAGAATGCTAAGGATGCAATTTGTATCAGTTCCAATACAGCATCAAAATTATCAGGGGCAGATTTCGATGGAGACACTTGTATAGTAATACCTATGACGAGAAAGAATTCTCAAGGTGGTTTCGACAAGATTGTAAACATCAAGTCTGCTGATTCTTTACCTGGACTTAAGAATTTCAATCCTACTGCAGAGTATGGAGAGAAAAGATATCCTGGGGTTAAGTATAAGAAAATGAACGCTCAGGAAAAAGGTAGAGAAATGGGAGTAGTCTCAAACCTGATTACAGACATGTATGCTAAGGGTTGTGAAAATCCAGAACACTTGGAAAGAGCAGTTAAGTATTCAATGGTCGTTATAGATGCAGAGAAACATAAACTTAACTATAAGCAAGCTGAAAAGGATTACAACATAGCAGAACTAAAAGATATTTACCAGCACAATGCTGACGGTTCTCATGGAGCTAGTTCTTTACTATCTAGGTCTAAATCTCCAATCAGTGTGACAATTAGGTCAGAAAGATATTTGATTGATCCTGATACTGGAGAAAAGAATTACCTTAGTCCTAAGAAAACAACTAAGAATGAAAGAGCTAGGGTAAAAGTAGAAGCTCCTGCTGACTATAGATATTTAGATTCTAATGGCAAGGCCCATAAATCGAAGTATCTGAAAGACGAGAACGGAAAAGATATTTACGCTACAGTTGGCGGAAAGATCAAACAGGACAAAACTGGTAACTATTACTACGATAAGGGTACTGGAAAAGACTCAAAAGATATTTGGGTTAATACCGGTAAGGTTAAAACCATAACACAAGACATTCCTAAAATGTCCTATTATAAGGATTCAAGGAGTCTACTCTCAGACAACCCCGGGGCTATTGAGAAAACTTATGCCGATTATGCTAACCATATGAAAGCAATGGCTAATACAGCCCGTAAGGAATATTCAAGGATTCAGAGAGAAGACAAACAGAAGATAGACCCTGTAGCTAAGAAAAAATATGCTGCAGAAGTAGCCTCCCTAGAGGAAAAACTAGTAGTCGCTAAAAAGAACAAGCCTAGAGAGCGTCAGGCACAGCTCCTATGCAATTCAAGGATTAATGCAGCTCTAGCAGAGGACCCAGAGAGGTACTCCTCCCAGGAGGAGAGGAAGAAATTAAGGGGTATCCTACTAAAGCAGTCCCGTATTGACTGTGGTGCCCAGAAAACAAGGGTCAAATTCACAGACTCTGAATGGGAGGCTATACAGGCCCATGCCATAGGTGAGACTAAACTTATGGACCTACTTAATAATTCCGATTCTGCAGAGTATGCTTCTAGAGCGTTACCTAGGGATTCAAGGATATCAGCTGCTAAGAAGTCCCTTATCCAGACCTATTACAAAGCAGGTTACACCTATGAGCAGATCGCAGCTCTTACTAACGTACCACAAGGTTCTATTAGTGGAATTGTAGAGTAATGAAAGAAAGGATTAAATCAAACTTAAATAGAATTAGTTTTAGTTAGGTTTGTAGAAAGGATTACACAATGGCAGATACTAAACCAAAAAGTGTTTGGATCACAACAGTTGACAATCCATTTGATCCTTTCTCTCAATGGGATCGATGGTTCAACTTTGATGAACAGAAAAACTATCATACATGTGCGCGTGTTGCGAATTTAGCACCCACTTCAAATGAAAACTTAACAGAAAAAGAAAATGTTGAACTAATTAATTCAGCTTTAGTAACTTTATGTGAGTTTTATGGTCCAAAAGTTTACAGAATTGTAACAGAAGGCGAAACTCAGCCTTGGTAACTTTAATAATTTATAGAAAATTCAAGGAGTTTTAAGATTCTTTCCCCCATCTAAGTCCAAAACTTTAGACAGGGGGGAGGGGTCTTAGAAATTACACCCCCTCCTGCATAGATCGGAGCACACGTCTGAACTCCAGTCACCTCAA
>JAGCGE010000248.1 GCA_017649745.1 Clostridiales bacterium
ATCCATGCCCAGTCTCCACCGAGACCGAAGCCGCCGTTGTTGCCATACCCTGAGCCATACATGGGCTGAACGGGCATGATCATGCCATTAGAAGTGTTTTCGGATGTCATAGTAGTAGATCCTTTCTAAATATAATAGTATATTTATATCCATTCGACTTATGCGCACTCGTCGAAGAATATACAGAGTAAGATAAGTGGTGTGACGTATAGTGTGATTAGCGTCTGCCCATGAGTCGGGCAAGGACGTTTTGAGATAATGACAACCTATTAGAAGGCACCATACCAGATTGCATGACCATCTGGATCAAAGAACCGGGGTCGTTTTCTTTTCCGGTAACGTTGAATCCATACTGCCGCATCATGTTGAGTGCCTGATCTTTCGGATTTTGAGATTGAGCAGGAGCAGATTGTGTTTGTCCCATCCTTTCATAAAGTTCACTTGCCATGTCTGCCATCTCCTTTTCCATTTTGATTCGAACCCTTACTCTCGAATTCGATCATGATTTCGAGAAGACGTGAATCGAGTTCATCCTTGGTTACGAATACGGATGTATCGATAGTCGGGGAAGGAGAAGGTGTAGCAGGAACTGCCTGTTTGTTATTGTCGATACGCTGATATGCAAACATCTCAAGCGGATTTGGCATACCATTTGCATCAGTGGTCTTAATACCGAAGTTATTTTCTTCTGTATTAAAGAGAAACGCTTTCTGATTCGGACCGAGAGCGAAAGATTTCATAGCCTGTTCGCCCTGAACCCACGCGATAATCAGTCCGTTTTGGGTCTGCTGTGGTTGTACACCGTACTGATTTTGAGCAGGTTGCGGTGCAAAAGGCGGCATATATCCATAAGAAGCAGGAAAATAAGGCATCGGCATCACTCTTCACCTCCGTCATCGGTCTTGGCGAAGTAGTAAATAGGAGGCTCGTCGGAGCAGTCCCACGCATCGATTATGTCGCCATTAACGACCGCGACTGCGTGAGTACCTGTTCCGACGATGTATTTTCCCTCTTTGTGAGAAGCTGCAAAATCAGACAGCTTGTAGCCTTTGGATTCGGAAAGAGTAAACCGACGATAACCAATACTGTTCAGGTATTTCTCCCAAGTCTTGTTATCGTCGCCAAAAGTGCATTCATCATATCCCTCGACACAGAGAGCGAGATACACTTTTCGCCATGGTTTATTCTCAACTATTGAAATTGCGCGAATAACGCAATCACCAGTGGTTTTCCCACATGGATTTCCGTTAAATTTGATAAACATATTTATGCTCCTATTTTGAATTTTAGTGTTATGTAGTGGTGAGATTATTAGGAAAAATGAGCATATCAGGAGTTACTTTTTCAGGGCGGCTCTGGTTGCAGGACCACAGATACCGTCAACAACAAGGTTGTTCTTGAGCTGGAATGCAGCGACAGCACCCAGCGTAATCAGACCAAAATCACCATCGATCTCGGCTGTTCTGAGATAGCCTTTCTGTGCAAGCTTATCCTGCATCCATTTGACATCATCGCCAAAGCATCCCTCTTTCAGAACTCTTGTCGGTTCCGGATAACCGCTTTCAGGGGTTTTGGGCTGATGTACGAAGCCAAGGAAGCGATAAGAGCTGCCTTCGCCCCAGTTACCATTGCCCTTTACTCTTGCCGTTGTCCAGAACGGAGTTTTACAGTTGTAGCCAGACTCAGAAGTGATGATCGAACCATCAGAATTGATCTGTTCGACTACGGCGACATGACCGGCTCCGTCAGAGCTGTTCCACGTCTTACCTTTTGCCCAGACGATAATAGAACCAAGTTTCGGTTCAGATCCGACTTCCAGACCCTGCTGTTTGGCAGTATCATAGAAGTTCTCTGCATTGGGCGGATGCTGGAAATATACGAACTTGCCTGCGCCGATGATCTCATTGAATCTGCCAGCCGCGTATCCAACGCAATTGGCGAGCACATTACAGCCGGGATCAGTAGGCAGACCTACGATTGCGGTGCTGTATCCGCCATTGGAAACGGTATTGTAATACGGATTACCAGCTTCCGGTTTTGTGAATCTCATTTTGAACATCAGCTTTCCTCCTTATCAATAGAAGTCATCAGACAGAGCAGCAATAGCAGAGTTCATAACTGCGGAAAGACCGGCGGCAAGTGCCGAAATCAAAATTGACCTAAACACTTTCGGATCGCCGAGTGTCGTAGCATCGAACGTGATACTTGCCAGAAACGCCTGTAAGAAAGTCTTAAGGGCTCTGACCGCGATATCTTTCCATTTTGATTTAATTTTCTTCATCAGAATCACCCTTTCGCGATTTATCTGTCGGAAGAGCGAGGAACTTGGTTCGGATATCATCCATGACGCCGTTCGCTCCGAGATTGTGATACTGCTGATACACATTCTCGAAATTCTCACGGGCATAGATCGGGGCAAATCCTTTTTCGCTGTAACGGTTCCAGTCAGCGATCAGCTGTGCCCGAAGCAGCGCCTGTACACCGAGACGAACCCCGCGAACCTGATTTCTCACATATAATACAATAGTTGCCACAATTGTAGGCACTCCTAAGAGCGTTAAGATTTGATATAAACTCATTTTTACACACTTTCTTCAGTATCCTTTGAATACTTCTCGCGAAGCTGCACCTGACCGTCTGAGTTGATAATCATACACATCGTCGATGTGCGGGACTCATGGCGGTACGCGAGCTCCTGATGATACGTTGCTTTTGCGTCGTTCCAGTCAGTGTACGTGTACGACACAAAAGTAGTTCCATTTTGAATGATGATAACAGCAAACATCTGTTATACCTCCTTATGTGGCGTCTGCGACAAACGTGCCAGAGTATTTGACCCATTTGTCGAATCCGTTCGGGCCTTCTATCTTGACGTAATGATAGTTGATAGTATTGGCAGTATCGGAGACAGGGTACAGTTTGATAACCCGCTTAGCAAGAGCAGTTGCAGAATCAACGTCGACAATGCAACCGGCAATAGATCCCCAGTCCGAAGGCCGATGCAAAAGTGTTGCGGCAAGAGTGGATGTTTGGTACCTTCCTGGGGCAAGAGTGAGCAGATCCACACCACTAGAAAGCTCCTGTCTTGCAGAAACTGTTGAGTCAATCCTGCCCCATGCACACCAATTCGAACCGTTTCGCACTCGCATGAACATATACGCGCTTGTTGTAATCGGTATCAAGACTTGAACCGTTCTAGCGGAGTTTGTCCCGCCACCAGATGTCGTATAGACAATGAGTTTGAATCGCCCAGTGTAAGGAACCGTTCCACCAAGATTCGGACCTACGTTGGCAGCATCATTGCATGAGTAGTTCCCTCCAGCGGTCAAGTTGTCTATATTGTCGTTGGCAGTTAATTCGACACCTCTTCCGTAGATGTCAACCGCAGTGCCCTCAGAATCGTGGAATACCTTCCAAGCAGACCAGTCAGAGCTCCTTTTACGACGTACGTAATGGGAGCCAGTATCGTCGTTTGGTATCAGTATCTGTTTTGCATATGACGAGTCACTAATTGTAGATACGACCTCAAGACGAAATCCATAGGTAGTTATCGGACAGTTGGATAACGTATTAGTAACCTTTGTTCCATCCAGGCTATTGTACACGCCAGGTGTGGTATAACTGTTAAGGTCTGCGTTCGCTGGTATTGTCAGCCCAAGCCCGTAAATATCATCTACACTTGCTTTGGCGCCGATAAGCGCTTTCAACTTACCCCATAGGTATGTCAGTCCGTTTTTGTCAAGAAAACTTCCGTTTACATTGCTCATTTTGAATTCACCTCACAATTTTAGCTTGCGAGGATGGTGTCAATCTCAGCGTTAGTAATAGAAGTGATCTCGAATTCGCCGCCGAGGTCATCCCAGACATCTTTGCTAGTGCTGCTGTCATACTCGACATAAGCGTAGTTCTTTCCGTTTGCGATTACGTTATACACGTCGCCAGCTTCCGGTGCGGGGGACGAGCTGTGTGTCGGGAGATTTGCAACGGTTGCAACGCTGCCTTTATACCGATAGACACCGACAACAGAAACGCTGTTGGAGCCCAGCGTGATGACACCATTTTCGATCTTCGCATCTGTGATACCATAACCAGCAAGGGTCGTCGGTGTACTTCCCACATCACTGAATGTGATGGCCATTGCAGTCTTCAGAGTGGAAGCAGATACGACATCTGTAGTAGTGCCGTTGATCGTCTTTGTGATCTTGTTACTGGTAGAATTCCAGGCAACATTCGTCACTGCTGTAGACTTCGGAGCCGGTGTGATCGTATTGGAACCCAGTGTGATTGTTCCGGATTCGATCTTGGCGTCCGTAATACCGTAACCAGCAATCGTCGTCGGGACGTTGCTCAAGTCTGAGAAGTCGCCGCTGAAAGCAGAATCACCGGCACCGATGTTAGCTCTTGCATTCGCTTTTTCCTGTTCAGTAAGACCCTGACTCGCGACCGTTGATACTGCTTTGAAATTGCCGACATCGCCGAGTCCAACATCAGACTTTGTAAGCTGCATGTCAGTCTTCAATGTAGCAACGGTGACAACATCTGTCGTCGTTCCGTTCTTAGTCATCGTGATCTTCTTGTTTGTTGTGTCATAGCCGATGGCGCTCAGAAATTTTGTTTTAAGCTGTCCCCATAAGTACAGAAGACCGTCGTAATCGAGATACTTTTTCTCGCCTGCCATAAAATATCACTCCTTTTACATTGACAGAATTTGATAGATTTCGCTGTTGGTGATAGCGTCAAAAGAACCAATGTTGTCGAGTTGCTGCTGATCAGATTCGAATTCGTCGTTGATCTTGTCAGAAGACCACGTCATCATTTGAGAAATTACAGCGTCATTGATTATGTCCTCGTACGAGATCGTAGAAGACTTGTACTCGCCATCGTCCCAAAAATATAACGTTTGTCCGCCTCTGTCGATGTACAGAAGGCTTTCTTCGCCGAATTGCGGAAATTCTGATCTGGAAGCGTAAAATCTTAGTTCTCTGATGCCGTGTCCACCAACAGACAGCTGACCTGCGATTCTCGATCGCTGCACGGTCTTACCATCGAGCTTTACACGGCCGATGCTTCCTGAAATATCACGGTTATTCATCCGGCATCACCACCGGAAATATCAGTGTAGAGCCCGACCGCCTTCTCAACAACGAGATTTGAAGATATAAACGTCACTGCGAGGTTCTCGGACTCTGAATACAGGAGGCAGTCGTAATCGTATTCACCGGTGAGTAGCGTAACCGTGTCGGCAGGGGAGATATTGCATTCCAATGTCTGCTCGTCTTCTTCGTAATCCTGCGAAGTGAGCGTCTTCTGTATGACTATCTCACCCTTTTTATTCTTCACGGTAAATATAACTACTGCATCACCGGTGAGGATGTACGGCTCTCCTGTCTGTGCGTCGGTGATGGTGATTCCTATAACCGCGCTGTTACCCTTCACAACCGAAATGAGATTGCCGTCAAACAGTTTCATGGCAACACCTCCTTAGTCGATCCTTACGAATACCGCGCCGTAAAGTGAAAGATACTGATTATCATTAAGGGACGCAAGACCGATGTTGTTAGACTGGTATTGCGACGATACCGCCCGGAAAAGCTTCGGGAAATATACGACCTTGGACAAGTCGTTAGTCGTTATCGGAACGAGCGCAGATGCTGAGCCAAGTCTTGCGATTCTGCCGCCATCACTACTGCCACTACCATCATAATACTTTATCGGCGACGCTGCATCCTTGCTGACAGACCATGGCGGAGCGTTGTTACCCCACCAGTTTGCATAGTTATTGCTGCTAAAGACCCCAACGTATCCGTTATTGTCTTTTGTAAGGACAAGGACACAATGCGGGTATGCTTCCGAACCGCCGACATTCGTAACATCAATGACGATGGTTGACGTTGTCTGATACACGATGCACGGGAATCTCCAGTTTCTCAGTTCGACTGCGCTTCCGGTCTCGTCTAAGCAGTAGAATGTCTTGTCGCCACCATAGTGATATGTATACCCGATCGTGTCTCCGCCGCTGCCATCAGGATTGACGTTCGTAACCGTGATGACTAGTCTTGTTCCTGAAAGGTCAGAGCAGGTAATAGTCTTTGTACCTTCGACAATGGTCTTTGTTACGGAGGTGAACAAGCCGCTTGTGGACAGTATGTTATACAGCTGCTCTGTATCTCCGTAGAGAGGATGTGTTGTAAGAGCCATTTATTTCACCTCCAAATATCAACTGAGTGGTAATGTCAAAAGGGCCGTTCCCCATTCAGGGAATTCGAGACTCTTCTTGTAATCGAATCTGATGTTTCCAGTTGCGCCTGCTTTATAGAACGCGCCAAACATTCCAGCTGTCATTTGTACTGCTGCATCATCCGGATAGACCGTATACGACGGCTGAGAATCGTCACCGTCATACATTGCTGCTGTCAGGTACAATGTGTCTGACACCGGAGGGGTAACGCTGAATTGGGATGATGTCATGTTCGTAAGCACAACATCAGAAATGTTCTCATTTTGATTGAGCACAATAATTTTCAGACAGATGATCTGACTGCTTGGCGTTGTCACGGCGAATGTTACATTCTCATATGACGCGGTGCGCTTAACGATAACAGCACGAAGCTTTTTACTTTCTCCGCCCTGTTCTCCGATAAGGATTCCGTCGTTAAAAACGGATGCCCACGTCGATCCGAGATCAGTGACATTGATCGTTTGTCCTGTAGCGATCGCCACGCCGAGAACAGTATGCTGACCGAGTACACTTGTGGTTAAAGACGCTGACGACCTCTCAGAAACCGATGATTCCTGGACATAGTCTACCGGGTTCATACTTCTTGCGTTCATGAAACCAGTTGTGATCAGGTTATCATAACCACCCAGATCCTGTACCATGTTTCCTACAGGACCGTGAGCGACTCCGCCACCCCCAGAGCCTGAAGAAACATTGATCTTCTGGATTGCGTCGTGAATAGCCATCCGGATGTCAGAGCCGTATCGACCGGTTACGATTGTTTGTAATTCACTTGAGATTTCGGCCATGTGACATCAATCCTCCTCTTTTTTCGGTTCTGGTTCTTCATCCGGCAACTCGTCGTTGATCTTCTTGATTGCATCGTGAATCGCCCAACGAACGTTTTCGCCATACGTGTTGTTTCTTATAATACCGAGTTCATTGTCGATCTTCGCCCACGGCATTCTCATCACCTTCCTTTTTTGTGGTCGGTGTAGGCATCTTCGGCGGTTCATCTCGCCAGTGAAGTTCAAAGTTACGAATATCAGCAAGGGTCTCACACACGATGAGATCCATGAGATACGGAGGGAGGCCTGTTTTCAGCATGATCTGTTGCATGGTGTTCTTAACGAGAGATCGTGCAGACTTCACACGGTCTTCCATTCCCATCATTTCCTGACGAGGATCATCCATTAGTCACACCTCCGAGTCTTGTTACCTTCTGAAGCTTCGGTTTCGGAAGAAGATAGCCGTCCTCAGGCGTAGCAAGGAGTTCCACCGTTCCGTCATCGTTCTCGATGTACAGTGATGCCCCTTTTTTGAGCATCTCATCCATCTGAGAGTCAACAGTCAGATATTCAGCCATTCCCTCGTTTGCTGTAGCATATACTCGTGCCATATTTACCTCCATTTTGAATTTTACCCGTTCTGATTTCCACCGCCTGCACTTGAATCAGGAGGTTGTTGATCGTTAAGATGTGAAACCATAAGACCATTAACAAAATTGATCGTGGTCCACGTAACCTGATCACCGTTTATTTCGCTCACGAACGTGATCGGACCGGTTCCGCCTTTCCAACAGACAGGGGGATTCTGCTCATCTGAAGGAAAATCGCTTGCTTTTCTCGTAGCAAACGACTGTGACCAGATCTGGATCGCATCTGCTTTCCATCTCCACCCACGATATGTTGCGCTATCATCAATGTCGTAGATCTCTGCATGACAATCAAGCCAGCCATACTCGTTTGTGGTTATCATCTTGCCGCTTTGATCGACATAGGCGCCGACGCCACCGCGAAGACGCCCTTTGTAGAGACGAACCCAGCCGTCTGTGTACTGCCACTGACTTTTTTCGCCCTGCTCTGTGTGGTCATTGTCAAATACTGTCATATCACAGCCAACAATCTGGATCGCTCGAAGTGTGCCAGTCGTCATTCTGTCTGCGACAATCTGTCCATCCATTGTAATAGCGACATTCAGACTCGAGCCAGATATAGGATATGCATCTGAGTGACATAAGCCATTGACATTCCACACCCATAAATTATGAGCATTCTCGATTTCGTCAAACGGCACATCAGATACGACAAACTCGGCCGTCTCGGTGCCGGACTCGTTCTGGACGATCGTAATATAACCGCCGGTCGCTGCATTGATCAGGTTTGCAGCGTCTTCATAAGCGTTCTGAAGAAGTGTGGAAGACGACGGTATCGCGCCGATCTTAGCGAGAAGGGACTCGTTCATTTCCGCATTAGACTGCGTGAGATTCTTCGTCTCGTCAATGCCGATGGTAAACTGCATGTTAGCAGGATCATTAAGCGGAATTTCGATTTTTGTAATCGGAAGATATTTGTCGATACCATGCGGTTCAGACTTTACATGTATGATATCGAGCACGTTCAGACCCCTGTAATTCCTGTATCCAAGGGCCAACAGATCAAGAGCTGTCACTTCAAGAACGTCTTCCTCAAACTGACCGGTTGCGAGGTAATTCTGAGCGCGTTTCATGAGTATAGCGGGATCTTCCACATCATCCCACACATGCTGTCGTTCGATCCAACCGTATTTTGAAATTAACTGAGAATTCTGAACGAACAACGAACCGTTGTTTACAGATTCGACTGTGATATATTCGTCGAGATTCTCAGGAACTTCTTTCGAATCGTAGACTCTTGCTTTCAGAGCTGTTTGTGTCAGAGTGCAGAGATAGAGATAATATGTATGACCCGGATTGGTCATAGCAGGTATCGTGATCTTCTCTTCGACGATGTCAGTCGCGACCGCGCCTGAAGCAGTCTTGAGCATTACAGGCTGTCCGACATCACCCTTGTTCAGAGCGTCTGTCAGTAAGTACATTCCGCAAGCTTCGTTCGTATCAACGATACCTGAATTTCGACATGTAATAAAGTAAGTATGCTCAGGTTGTACTTCAATCGCATAGCTGACCTGATGTCCGTAATAATACGAAACTGTCGGATCAACGTCGTGAATGACGCCGTCTCTGTCGATCCACGTTCCGTCTTCTCTCCACAAAACAGTGATCTCGTCGCCAACGGTTGTTGTACCACCATTTGTTGTCTTCTTGCCAAGAGGCAACAGAACGGTGCAGAGTTTTGTCAGATCTTTGGTCTTTGACACGTCGAGCAGGTTTTTACCGAACTCGATAGACTGATTTGCAGTTGCAGACTGACCGAATTCAGCATACCAGTCAAGATATCGGATGCCGTTTTGCTTGCGAATTCTCAAATGACCGCCGACATCTTCGACAAGTTTATTAACAGCTTCGAGAGTCGTTCCATAGTCAGTATATCGGTATGCTCCGATCGATTCCTGATGCACTGTAACAGCGCCGACAGTGAATTGTTTGCTGGTGTCGACTTTCTTGTTATGGTTCTCGATGATCGTACGAAGAAATCCGCTGACATCAAGGATCGCACCGGCATTTCCGAAATACTGAGCTTGCGGCTGTGTTGTATCATTGAGGTAGGCGAGCTCACCTTCGCAGTAGATCCTGCGATTGTTGTAGAAATCAAACTCTTCGGTGATTGCTCGCCCTTCCCAAATCTCTTCGGTTTCGTAATTTCCGTTATTGACCCGAGTCCTAAAGACATGAAATGTGGTCTTCATGAGCTCGATTACAGGTTGTCCGTTCGGTTTGTTACCATAACCGACGTTCTGTATGGGTAGTGTAAACTCAAGCGAACCGGCAGCACTGTCTTCCATTGTCAGTTTGGGGTCGATGAGCTTCACTTGGATATTTTCAACGCTGTCGTCATAGATGCATACATCGTCTGCGAAAACGCTATACATGGCTCAAAGCCTCCCTTGTCTGAAATCTATGGTAACGCTGCCGATACCCTTGAATTTGAATGATGTCTTATCGCCCGGTTTTGGTGTGGCGAACTGTATTGTAGGATAGGAATTGGTTCCATTTTGAAGGAACGCACTATGATATACGCCGTGAGGGTCAATTGATCTGCTTGTGTCCAGATTCCAGTTCGCGTACATGAAATCAAGACCGCCGTTTTCAGCATTGACCTTGAATGTTGGAATGATCGGCATTACTCCGACACGAACATTATCCCATTCAGTGAGCGTTGTCCACGTCGATGTACTATTTGACTCGAAAATGAAGTCCGAATCGCTGACGATTATACCGTGCTGAAAATCAAAAGGATCCCACGGCCACAGACTTGATTCGCCTGTGCTCCAGCGCATAAACTTATACGGGAACAGGTCGTAATCAATTGTTACAGTACAGGCCATCTTTTCACTCTTGAATGTATTCAGAGAAAAGCGACCTTCGTAGTAGAAACTGTGATCGTCATCAAGGATCATTTTCATCTTCTGACCGTGCAGATAGTTGATGATCGCGTCATACGCGTTATCCCAGTCCCAGTATTCGGCTGTGTGATCGACATAGAATTCGAGGGACCCTATCCTGTTTCCGTAAGTAGGATACCCGGTAGGAAAGTCAGTCAGGTCGACATAACCATTCGCACCGGGCACCTCTACAGTGTTTGTATGTACAGGGGGAGGAGAAATGATCGGCATCGATTTCGGGATCAGATGCCAGTCATTCCAGCTATGCTTATCACCAAACGTTATGGAATGTGCCCCTTCGTAGTAGACTTGCATATCAATTCCCCCTTCCTCTATAAATTGCTCTTCGTCCCATTGCTTTGTCCATAGGACCTGCCATAGATCCGACAAGAGCGCCGGTATCCATGACGACTTGCAT
Source organism: Clostridiales bacterium (assembly GCA_017649745.1). The sequence goes on from JAGCGE010000248.1 coordinate 10,959, forward strand.
CTGAGACATTGCTTCTTCCATATAAGACATGTCTTCTCTCAGAGCTCTGAGCTCATCCACGATGTCAGCATTATTTCTGTCAAGTGTACCGATATCTGCTGCGAGTTTGCCGGACAGTCCGGTTACAGAGATCGTCTGTTCGTTCAGCATCGAATCGATAGCTGAAGCGCCTCTGTAGAGTCCTCTATCGTCGAATACCGGACGAACACTAGCGTCATACTGTAATTCGCCTGCTGATATCTTACTGACGTAATTTATCGGTGTGCCGAAAGCATTAACAACTGCGTCAGATAGATTGTTTGCCGCTCCGATAGCAGAATCGGTGTTCTGAGCGATGCCGACCGCAAAGTCATTAACGATATTCGCTCCGTTCTGATAGAACGAACTCAATCTGCTTCCGAAAGAATCGGTTGCAGCATCAGCCATTCTGTTACCCGCATCTGTGATCAAGTCTGTGTTCTTACTAACACCATCAGCAAGACCAGATACAATGTCTTCTCCTTTTCGGAAGTATACATTCGACATTCCATTGAACGATATTCCGATCTGGTCAGAAAGGATACTACTCACAACTGTGACAGAATCAGCATTTCCTGATATACCGTCAACGAGTTCTGACACGACAAGTTTTCCGTTCTTGAAACATGTGTTCTGAACACCGCCGAATGAAGAATTCACAACGTCCGATAGCGTATTACGAATATAATCGGAGGTTCCCGCTTTACGAGAAACACCATCAGTAAATCCGGAAACGACGTGTTCACCATTGTGATAGAACTCGGTCTTCAAATCGTCAGTGTCGATCAGTGACTCGCCTGTGAATACACCGGACATATCACGAATGGATGATCTGAGAGTGTCAAAGATGCCATTGGCTGAGCGACTAACCATATTCGTATTATCAGAAATACCATCAGAGAATCGTTCGACAATGTGTCTTCCGCTCTGATAATATTTTCTGTCGTTAACAGTCATTGCTTTGTCCGCGTCTTCAGTTAGACCAGTAACAGCGTCGCTAACGGAGTTTCCATTTTGAATTCCGATGACAAAATCATCAGTGATGTTCTTTCCGCTATCATAAGACGCGGTTCCAGACGTCGTTTCGAATGCGTCAAAAGCTGCGTCAGACATCTCGATAGCTGCTTTCACGATGTCATTTGTGTTTTGTGTAATACCACTAGCAAGACCCAGGATGATGTATTCACCGAGCTGACGATAAACTTTAGAAGGGGAAGAAATCTTATTCTCACGCTCAAAGTCCTCAATGCCGAGTCGAGCCATAGCAGTTATTGCAGAGCGATACTTCCACTGGTTTTCAGCAATCGCCTGTGCAGCACCCTCGACACACTGATTTGCACCTTTATACCACTCAGGTCTAGCCTTACCGATTTCCTCTTTACTAGGCTTGACATAGTGGTCCTGAATTGCTCTTCTTGTGTCATCTTCGCTGTCTTCGATTGCCTGCGTAGAACTTTGCATGTTTGTGTCAGAAGCTTCATAGTATTCATCAGGCATGATCATGGCGCCTGATTGCGTATTACCATACCACTCGCCTGATATATCTGCCTCATCACCAAAGTCTGCCATACTCATGCCGTTCTGAGCCATATACTCATCTGCCGAGGGCATTGATATGGCCTGTTCACCATTTAAGAATCCTTCTGCCCAGTTAGAACCTGCTTTTTTTCCACTTTTTTCGTAGCCGAGATTCGGATTCTGTGAACGGAGAATGGCGTCATAAGCATAACCGGGAAGACCGTTATATTGTTCTTTCAAGCTGTCAAGAGTGCTTGTCTGTTTCTGAGCCTCACTAAAGATTGCGTCACCCCAACTTGTGAAGCTATTGGAAACTTTATTTTTAGTCGATTCTGTCTTAGCAGCCATGCTGTCTAGTGCTTCCGCATAGCCTTTTTTAGCAGCATCAGCTTGTTCGGCTGCATCACGCATATCTTCCGCAAACTGCCTGATGTATACCGAACCTTGATTCATGGATTCCATGAATTTATCGGCCAGATCTTTTGAGAATATGCCGATAAGCATTGCTACAAGCTGAGCCAATATCTGTATCATAACATCAAACAGTGCCAGTACAACATTCCAACACGCTGCTGCGATTCGAGCAGAATTCTGTCCGATAGCGTCTGCAAGACCATTCAGTAAGCTAATGATCAGTTCGATTAGACCCTTAATGATGTCGCCGGCGATTTCGCCGAGATATTTCAGGAGATTAACGATCATTGTGCCCACGGTCTGCATCACTTGGGGTGATGCCTGTCCGAGCGCTGCACAAAGAGTCGCTATCATCGTAATGAGAACTGCCTTGCCTTTTGTGGTCATGCCGGTAACAAAGTCTCTGAATTTAGTAGCACCTTTACCAAGCGTGTTTCCTATCGCACCAACGACTTTACCGATCGTATCTACGATTGACTTAGCAAGTGGTGCCAGTTTACTAGCAAGTAACGCAATGGCTATCACCAGTACGAGTATCGCACCGCCAACGATCAAAGCCGTTTTTGGATGTGCTTCGAGAACTCGGAATAGGGATTCGAGACCGAACGACAATCCTGCTAACGCCGGAGATAATAATTTTATACCTGCGCATACAAGGAACACACTTGCGCCGATCAATGCCGCGGCAAGGCCGAACGACAACATGGCTTTTCCTGCCACATCAAGAGCTGGTCCAAAACCTGGAATCCATGCCGCCGCAGCCGCCAATGCTATCAACACTACGACGAAACCGACCAACGCAAGTACGGCTACACCTAATCCCTCGCCTATTCCTGCTATTTTCTCAAGAGATAAAGCGAATATGAGCAAACTAGCAGCAATAGCAACGAATACCAGTGCGAGCGAAGTCAATATTTCATTTATGAATACAAGTGCTTTACCGGGATCGCCGCCGGAAATATAGGTTCCGATCAACATCAAACTAGCGACCGCAACACCAACAAGTGCTATCATTACGATGATTTCAGCAAGTAATGTGACAACTAATGATGTTACCTTGTCTATATTATTGATTTTGCCTATTTCCGTTAACGCATGTGTGACCGCTAGTATGACCATGACGATGCCGATGAATCCAACAAGCATTCTTCCGGCAGAATTTTGTGTTTTTGTGAATGTTCCGCTTGCAAGCATCACAACCAAAGCCAATCCGATCATTGAAACGATGATGGCACCTATTGCATCTACCATTTCTACGAATCGTTTGTCTGATACTGCACTCATAACAGTTACAACCGCCGCGAGTTCCAGCATCACGATACCCATGGAAGCAAACATCAATGCCGCACCGAGTATAGAACCGGTTTTAATGGATCCGACCATGAGAAGCATGACTGCCATTCCGCCAAGTATAGTTGCGAACAGACCAATCACCGGCCGTATCTTATCTTCTGGAATCAGCGATAACATACCCATCGCAGTTGCGATTGTCAAAATTGCATTACCAACTGCAAACATAACAACCGCAAACGATAATAGGATTGGCACCATCTTTGCGGCCGTTGATGCAAGTTTTGCTGCGGCAACATATATCGCAGCCACGATTATGCCGATGAATACGATTTCAGCAAATAGTATACCAAAGGCCGCAATTGGCGCATTCTGCACAAACTTATCGATTGCGATAGCAGCCGCGGTAATAGAACCTATAGCGTATGTGATGGCTCCAAGTAGCAAACCAAAACTGATAAGTAATGCGGAGATTGTTGCGATAGGTGCAAGAGTGACACGGAATGCCCTCACGACTCGTCCGTATGTACCAAACGATTTCGTAAGTGCCATGAGTATTGCGAACACGACAATGACTGCCGCAAGACCGTCATACATCTTTTCAGTTTCCATACTGCCAAGAGCGATGATCACGCCACCGATGATAGCAATGGCCGCAGCAGTAGCCTTTATAGCAACTGAATAAGCCATGAGTTCTGATGCAATACCGAGTCGTCTGAACATCAGGCCGGCACCAGTAAGAAACAGACCTATTCTTTGCGGAAGCATTCCTATGCCATTCAAGATGTCACCAAGCTTACGAATCGCTAAGAAGAGATAAGACAGTGAATATATACCAATGATATACATTGCTATCTTGGAAATGTCTACGACCCCGACACCTGCTATAACATCGACGATCCCCTGAACAAAATTCGAGATTTTTGTCGGAAGACCTTTGAATTTTTCAATTATGTCAGATATCAGAGAGAACTTCTCCTCTGTTTCCTCGACTTCTTTCGGATCAACGACATCATCACCTCTGAGGAATGCCATCAATGATTCCCAGAATGCGCCAAACCCCTGACTGAAATCAGCGTTCTTCAGGAAATCGAAGAAATCAGATATTTTTTGCTTGATGTTGGCGAATGTTTCAGTATCTTTGAAAGAAGTAATATAATCGTATGCGGCTTCAGCACCTGCTTCAAGGATGCCGAGACCCTCTTTTATTACGCCCCAGATACCGATGAATGTATTTTTAATCGCCTCAGCTGTATCATCACTGATAATGAGTTTTTCACTGAGGGCCACAAGCGCTTCAGTGAAGCTTGCTGTTCCTTCAGTGATCGATTCGAAATTTATTTTGAAAACTTCGCCAAAAGCCGAAACGATAGGCTTGATGATCTTTCCAGCAGCCTTTGCGAGATTCTTAGCAACCTTGAAAAGGTTTGAAATGCTACTGGAAATATTGTCAAGAATCTCTTTCAGCTTCGCTTTCTTTTCTTCTTTCTCAGCTTCTTTCTCAGAATCAATGAGTTTATCATTTGCTTCCTCGACCTGAATGGCAGATTTCTCGAAACTCCAGCCTGCTGCAACAACAGCGTTGATGTATGTCTGAACATTCTTAGCGTGCTGCGCGCCTTCTTCTCCTCCTCCGAACAATTCAGTCAGAGCATTTCTTCTGTGCTGACCTGTTCCATAGAGACCTTTAATGATGATATCTCTTGCAGCAGCGGCTTCTTCTGCACTGACAGTCATCGATTTGGATGCATCTGCCATATCTTCCGCTGTCTCTTCGGCAGTCTCGCCGTAGAGTTCTTTCAGAAGATTAAAGAAACCTGTTATCTTGACTGTAACATTATCGACCTTCTCGATGAGACCGTCAAGCCAGCTAAGATCGACAGATTCAACCATCAGAGAAAAGGCCTCGATCCCGGATTCCCACATCTGAGCGAAATGCTCTCCAAGAGTGATGGTCTTGTCTCCGGTCACTTTCAGGATCTCGTTATATGCCGCCGCATTATCGACAATGTCGCCATACTCTTTCTTGATTTCTTCGAAAGCTTTCGGAACTTCTATCTTTTTCAGCTTATTTTTGAATTCATCAATACGAGCGGTCAGCGAAATAAAAAGAGTGTTTGTTTTGTTCACTATCGGATCAGAAAATATTTCACCAACTCTCGAAAGAGCTGCTTTCATGTTACTGAGTGCGCCAGTGAATGTCTTATTAGCCTCTTTAGCGTGCTGACCAAATGCGTCATCCATCGCAAAGGCGAATGTTTCGAAATCGATCATGCCTTCATGAACCATGTCACGAATGTCTGTCTCAGTCGTCCCAAGGATCTCAGCAAGTTTGGCAGCAGCATTCATACCTCTGGTAGACAGCTGTAAGAGCTGATCACCCATCAGACGACCATTACCGGCAACTGTCGTAAAGATTCGAGAAATGTCTTCGTAAGAAGAGTTCGTCATTGCTGCCACACCTGAAATGGCTCGCAGCGACTTATGCATCGCGGTCAGACCCTGACCGTTTACGTTCTCGATAACTTTTTGGAAATCAACACCTGATGCTGCCAACTGGGAAGCGGCAGACGCAGCTGCATCCAAACCGTATGCGGTGTCTTTAACGCCGTAACTTACGGCTTTCTCTACTTCTTCCCATGCGAAACCAAGACCCTCGATCTGGAATTTTGCATTTGCGATATTCATGGCTCTGTTCCAACCACCAGTCTTGATCTGACCGATCGTTGCTGCTTCAAGCTGCTTTACAGAGCCTACAATACCATCAGTGATCTTGTTGATGACATTCATTCCCACGATACCCATCGTTGAGAATCTGTCCTCAAGTTTCTTGATCGCTCTCTCCATGGAAGAGAAGTCAACGCTGTCAGCTTCCTTCTGAATATTAGCGGTACCTTCAGAAGCGCCCTTGAGCTTCAGTTTTTCGTTGAGCTTATCAAGCGTGGACATCGTTTGTCTGGCACCGGATTCGAACTTTGCATTATTGAAACCCATGCGGACAATACGATCATCGTAATGACTGCTCATTATTTAGTCACTTCCTTCCATATAGTATCGGCCATTTCATTGAATATACGGTAAAGAACAGGACTTATAAAATCGTTTCCGACCACATATCCTCCGTTTTTTGTAGCATGACCATACCTGATGAGAATCACGATTGGAGTATTTCCTATCGATTCGCTATTTTTGAAGTAAATCGAATAGCTGCCTTTTCCTTCCTGAATCTCATAAGACCAGGACATAGCGGTATTACCGGTATCTTTCGGAGTTGCGGCGGCAAGAAGCTCTACTCCACGAGCACCGTAGAATTCAAGATGTTTCATTAGGTTTTTCTTCTTTGTTCGTTTGAAGAAACCTTCAATATTCTTGAAGCTGCCAGTGGTGCTAACCGAAATAATGCTGCTTGCCATAATAGCCGCCTCCGTATTATCGCTTTGCTTTTTTGGCTCTTCTCGCACGGTTGATTGCAGCATGCTGACGAGCCGAATCAGCCTTGCTTTTCTTATTATCCGTTCGACGTTCGATACCGATAATCCGTATAAGGGTCAGTAACCGATTCAGATGCCATTTCTGACAAGGATCAAACGGAATACCTGCTTCCACCATCCAGTAATAAATGAGATCAGATGTGACAAACTTCGTACTCCTACGACCGTTCTCATCACTGCGAATTACGGCAGCAGTCATCGGATCTTCGATGTATTTTTGGATCTCTTTTCTGTTATCAGTCGTGAGTCTGATGTATACAGAAGGATCGACATTCTGCGTAAGCGTCATACAACGAACATAGTCATTGAACTCTTCGACAGAATGTTCTTGTGAGATAAAAGGTTTCTTCCATTTCGATTCCCATTTTGAAATTGAAACGAGAGAATGCTCAAGAGTGAGCGTTACAGGTTTTGTGTATGAAAATGTCGCAGTCAGTGGATCGTATAATTCACTTTCTGGGACTATTATTTTCAGCATTCATATCACGCCTTCGTCACCGCCGGGGAATATGCCTGTTCTGTAATCGCTTTCACCTCGTTCGGATCAACAGAATCGCGAATCTTAGCAGGGATCACGTTGTTGAAGAACTCAGCGCCGGATTCAGGATGATTGATAAACTCCATATACAGCTCAGAGTATGCGTTTGTCTGCATAAACTCGAGGGACAGCTTGCCGCGAACGGGATCTTCCTTGATAAAGCGGTTTCCGTCGGGGGATTTCTCGCCGTAACTGATGAGAATAAGTTTCTTGAACAGATCCATGATCTCAGGAACGTTCTTACACTCGATGATGCGCTTTCCGTATTCAGCAAGGCCGCCATCAACAGAAGATTCCATCTCGACCAGTTCAGCTTCAGTCAGGTTAAAGTAGAACGTCTGCTCACGTTCCACATCGTTAAAGTCCGTGTATTTGATCTTCTTCGCAAACATATTCTTTTCTCCTTTCGAATATAGAAAAGTCGTTTTAAGCCGGATCAGCCCTGCGACCCGAATTTGCGAGCAACAGGGCTGTATGGCTTATATGGTCGTCGACGTGATTACGTCGCATCCCGCTTGTAATACTGATTTGCCTCGAATGTCGGAGCAGAATCCTGACGCGGAATCAGCGAGTAGTTATCACCATACTTGGTGTAATACTTGCTGTAGTAAGCGGTCTCCCAGTCACTCGGCTCGGTTGTGAGCGCAGTGTATGTGTACTGAGTGCCGTATGCAGATACGATCTCTGCCGGTGTCGGAAGCGTGGAATCAGCAGAACTGGAGCCATGGATCGTGTCGATCAGGTTTGCCCATGCAGTCGGATCCATCTCTTCCTTCTTGAAGATGAAGTGAGAAGTCGGTTTGAAGCCCGGAACATTGACAGAAGTGGTGCTGCACTCCCAGCTCAGCGGAGATACATCCGGAGATTCGTTGACCGTCTCGTGAGAGACATCAGACGGCGAGCATGTTGCATTGTAGACCAGATGCAGTTCCTCGCTGTAGTCCATACCCTGTGTATCGTTACCGACCGTGTTCATATATGCCAGACCGAACGGCTTTCTGGTCTGCTGACGTACGATAACGCCAGGACCGATTTCAGCAGCGCCGTCGCAAGCATCGAATTCCTTCGGAGAGGTATAAGCCTCGATTGTGAAACCGAACTGCTCTGCGGAACGGAAAGTGCCGTACTTAGCGTCGTTTGCATAAATATCCGTAGCTTCTGCACCGGACGGAGACTCGTTGACAGCAGAAACGCCGTCCCAAGCCACACCGTTAGCATAACCGCTTGCAGCAGTCGGATCAGAAACGAAAAGTACCACATTGTGGATACCAAGCGTATACTTTTTCTTGCCAGTTGCATCCCATTCAAGCTTCTTAGGCATAGTGGTGATCCTCCTTTAATAAGTGATTTGGAATACCCAGTGATTGAGATTATCCGCGACATACGGACGAACAAAGTTAGCCGTTTGAATCCGGTTAACCCGGTCAGGAATCGCGCTGTCGGGATCTTCGTCGATCACTATGATTTCATATGATTTTTGAGACGCATAAACCCCGTCATTTGCATGCGTATTGTCGATATCAGACAACCGATAGATAATGGCGGGGTATCGCATCTTTGCGCTTGTCGGCGGCTGGAAATATACGTTTCGACTGCCGAGAATCTCTTCAAGCATTGCCTGAAGTGTCAGGCGGTTACGCATTGTATACCCCTCCGATCGAAAGCACGAGTCTCGGGTACTGGACTTCAACATTCGTTATCCGCCACTTTGTACCCATATACACGACATATTTCATGAACTGGAAATTCCGAAAGGCATATTCGTTGGCAACGACGGATATGCGGTTATTGATTCCGAGCTCATCATTCGCGGTTTCTGAACCGTTTCGAGTGTTATAGAACGCGCTTACGACATCGCCGTAATATTCACGTTCAACAATCCGCTCAGACCATACGCCGGGCTTCGCTTCATACTGTTCAGCGAATCCAATGTTGCCGTGATATTTTGCCATTTTGAATTTTCACCTCACATTGTATGCCTTCGTGTATCATTCACCGTCGTCACAAATCAGGCCACTGAGATCGTAAACCTTTGTGACGTCGTCATAACCTTCAGCACTCGCCACGACTGTGATTGTCTGCGAGTCCTTGTCTGCAACACGAGCAACCAGCAATCCGTCATCATCCAGGATGTTCGTGCGACCATTAGTTGTGACCTGAATCTCAGCATCGGCAACATCAGGTACACTGAAGTGCAGGACGATGTAATTACCAGACGCCTCTTCGCCTTCGTAACCGGCAGCGGAGTAATCGTCAATGTAATTCAGGATGCCCGATACTCTCGTTCCGTCGATCTCGATATCCGACTGAAGATCACTTACGGTATAACCCCAGAAATCCTCAGTCGGGTCGATATCGGCATCAGCAGTCAAGCCACTCAAGGGTTTGACTCAACGACTTTCTCCTCGAGAGCGATCGCAGACTTGACGCGGACGTTTGCGCCGGAGATGCGGGTCTCGATCAGCTGCTTGTACTTGTTGAAGTCGATATCGAAGTCCTTAAAGGACGTAATCTCGCCGCCCTTAGTTGCGCCGACGTGATAGTCTTCGAGGTCAACGAACAGACCGAGCAGTTTCTTGGTCTCTGCGGACTGACCTTCACCGACAACGCGGGTCTTGTCTTCGAACTGCTCTGCGGTGTAGATGTTCACGACATTCAGTGCGCGAGCCAGATCAGTCTTGCTGTCGTAGATACGGCGACCGTTAAGGTCACGAGCGAGCAGCATGACGTTCAGCAGGTGCGGAGTGCAGTAGAAATCGAGTCTACCGGAACCCTTATAGCCTTCGCGAGCATACAGCGCAGCAGTGATGATAGCTTCTGCGTAGATATAGTTCTCGCCGAAGTTGGCCTCGGTATTAGTGCCCTGAATCTCTTCACGAGCAGCTTCGATGTCGACATCAGCATGGATGGTGTAGAGCTCATCATCGTGCCAGATAGAGCGGACGTGCTCTTCGCTGACCTTGTGAGTATCGCCGTCCTGACGACCATCGCCGATCATGATATCGACAGCGATTTCCTCGTTCAGCAGCATTCTCATGATGTCGTACTGATACTTGACGATATCGAAATCGACGATGTCAACGATATCATCGCGGTGGATTTCGTCGAGTACATAAATGGTCTGCGGGTCGGTCGTACGACTCAGCAGCTTTGCATTGCCGATGCTGGTCTTCTTGCCGCTGTTCTTGCTGCGGTTATAGCCGTGACCTCTCAGATCCTCATCGTTATCCAGATCTCGGATATCGGTCTGACGGGTGCGGATTCTGGAAATCGGACTCTTATGAACACCGTTCAGAACTGCGGTTACCCAGCCCTGATCGCGAGAGATGATCTCCGGCGCACCCGGCTTTACATCCTTGTACTCAGGGAACAGCTGACCGATGGTCTCAGCATCCCAGCCGTGAGCGAGGATCTCCTCGTTGTTCTGGGCATAAATCTCCATCGCGGTCTTCAGAGAGCCGACAGAGCTGTTCTTTGCAAGCTTGATGATTTCGACGCCGTCTTCGTGGCTCAGAACGCTGCCTCTCTGCGGAGCGGTGTCTTCAAACAGGTTGTGCTTCACTGTATCTTCCTCCTCATCATATTCATCATAGTATCCATGCTGTACGTTCGCTTCTTCGAGAGCCTCTTCACGAGCCTCTTCTATAGCGACGCCGACAATAGCAGCCATGAGCGTCTGCTGTTCCTCGGTCATAGAGTCAAAGACATCTTCGATCGAGATATCTTCATCTTCCAGATCTGTGTCAGCATGAAGCAGTTCATCAGTCATTTCGGTTTCCTCCTCGTAATATTCTTCATCGGAATGCGACAGCACCTCGATGAGTTCTCCATTATAGATGATGCCGCAATCTTCGCCGTCATCGAAGTCACCATGTGCGAAAACGTCTTCAATCTTTGCGCCGGCATTTGCACCGGCAAGAACAAGACTTACTTCAACGATCTGACCATGAACGACATTAGAGCCATTATGCTTCAGATGTCCGGCATAGATAGACAGTGAATCGATATCACCGTTCTTCACTGCTTCCAGTGCGGCCTGACCCTGTTCGGTCTTGTTAAACTTGCCATACATCCGAACACCTTCGGGTTCGTTCTTCAGCAGTGCGTGACCGAGAACATGGAACACGTCGTCATGCTTATGACCCCAGCAAAGCGGAACTTTCTGACCGTCCTGCTTTGCGAAAGCGTCACGACGAATCGTGCGGCCATCAGTACAAAGGATATCATTCTTCGTAGCCCAGCCCGCGAAGTCGTATTCCACGCCATTTTGAATACAGCGCCTCATTTTTGACTTACTCCTCCTCTTCGTAATATTCTTCTTCCGGATATTCGTAGTAATTATCCGGCTCTATGATGTCTTCCTTCGCTTCATTCAGATTTCTATTGCGAAGTTCATCAGACTTCGGGTCCTTGGATGGTTTCATGCCTGCAACCTGTCTCATCTCATTCGGAGTTGCGATCTCACCGCGAATAAGCTTATCAGACAGGTCTGCGAGTTGTTCAACTGTGATCAGTTTGAACGGATCGTGGAACGCTTTCACGATCTGGCCACGGGTTCGGGCATTTTTGGACAGGAACTTCCGAGTCATCTCAACAGTGATCGCCGACAAGATCGGCTCGATCGTTCTGTTGTGATAATTGACCATAGCTTTGTCGTCTGCTGAGCCATCCATGATTGCCTGAGTGATACCTAACTGGCTATAAAGCATGCTTGTCAGATACTCAATCTGACTCATCAGGTTGTTCTCAACAGGTCTGTTAAGCTGAATGATCTTCTCAGAACTGTCAGCATAGGCGACTCCGTACTTGTTATTGACGAGCTGATCTTCGATCTCTTTACGACGCTTTTCAGCCTGACCTTTCTTGATATCCGATCGGGTAGCATAGGGTAACTGGATGATAAGGTCCAGCTTGCCAGAGCTGTTGCGATCGTCAAGTTGATCCAGCAATACAAGCTTTCGTACGAGTCTTTGAAGAACGGAATTCGGTTCATTCATTACAGAGTAGAACGGGTTTTCGATAATCGCAACCATACTCTTAGGGAGTGTAAGTTGCTCATATAATCCTGTTCTGTCGTCAAATACCTCAACGCGGACATCATTTGAATACCACTCCAGTATTCTTGCTCTTCGCATAGATTCGACGTCAAAGGTTCCGTCTTCAGGATTGTCATCAGTGTCGATCGGTACGATTGCTACACAACCCTCATCAAACATTGAAAGGACGACGTCCTGAATGAACGATCGGGCGGTTTGATCTTTATTCGCTTCAAGCGTGAGACAAAGATTCAAACCGGATTTCTTCGTTTCAAGATATCGGCCGTCATCATCAGTGACGACATGTTTGATATCGTTCTGTGCGACGTCAAGGGCCATGCGGTTATACATAGCCGTGACGATAGAACGCTCGTTACCGCGACTCAGTCGTATACGATCAGGTCTGTATGACCATGAGGATCCGAAAGTTTGTCGCTGTTTTGTCGGGGAACGACTGGTAAAGGCGTTCCAGGCGTGTTTCAGCCAGTTGCCGAGATTATATTCCATTTTGAATTCTCACCTCGAATCGTCGACTAACCATGAGACGCATTCTTGAGTCGTCTTCCCAGATTAGCCGCTTTTTCGTTGTTGAGCTTGTAAATCGACGAGCTCTTTGCTGACACGGCAGGATTTATCATCCATGTCATTCTTCCAGCTAACGATCGTTTCACGAAGGCCTCTCCGATTGCTACACTATAAGGATCAAGAGACGACATCATGACTTTGGTTCCGTCTTTGTTTATTTCCTTAAGTTTCTTTTCGGCCTTTTTCTTATACATTTCACCGATCTCATACATTCGAGCTGCATAATCTCCGGCGTCTCGTCTCTCACTCTTTTTCTCACTATCAAGATACGTGAGGGCGTTCGCTGAACGATTGTATGCCTCTTTGGCGGCTTCTCGATATAATGTGAGATCATGATTCTGTTTGGCAAATTTCTTTTCTGCTTTAGCCTGTTTAGAAGATTTGCCACTTGGATTTTTCGCAAACTGACCGTTATTTGGATCGTGATTTGGATTAAAGTGAGAAAGCCAATTCTCGTATGTGAAATTAGTCATTTTGAATTCTCACCTCGGTTTTTAGTTCGTTTTCTTTTTTCTGTCTGAAAGTCTCTTGTCAATATCCTTCTCGAGCGTTTTCCTTGTTTCTTCGACGAGTTCTTCGAAATCGTTATTGCTAAAGAAACTGTCATGATACGAACCAGGTTTGGATCTGTATTCATTCAGTGCTTTGTTCGTGAGATCAACAAGGAGTTCTTCCCTTGCCTCTGAAGAATTGACTTTTGCAATACTTGCAGATTCAGCAAGTTTTTTTGCAATCGAACGGTAATCGCGCTTAGCAGTAGCCATTCGTTTTGCGTGATCTACTTTTTTCTCAACCTCATATTCTGCATCCAATACTTTTCGTCCTGTTTCAGACTTGAGCATTGAGTCTATTGCAGCGCTCTTAACCTTCTTTCCGACTTTCGAAGCCTCGTCCCTTGCGTTCATACCAACCTGTCGAGCAGTGTTGTACGCTTTACTGGCGGCTTTCTTACCAACGGTCTTCGCATTGTCGATCTGCTTATCAACGTAAGGCTTGGCACCGTATGCAGCACCGCGAACGCGACCGAGATATGCAGCACCGCGAGCAGCACATTCCTTGAATTTACCCTTTGCGTTCTTAAGAGCTTGTTTGATGCCAACCTTGGTTTTCTCTCGTTTGACAGCAGATGCAGCACCCTTATTCATAAGATTCTGGGTCGGCCCGCCTTTGAGCTTATCGATGTAGCTGCCAAATTTGCTCTTGATTTTGTTGAGCTTTTTGACGGTATGTTCCGTTCCAGTTTTGGCAGATGCGTACGCAGAAGCTATCTTCTGTTTCGTATTCTTGTTATTCTGCTGTTTCCACGGCTGTTGGAGCGGTGTCTTTGTCTTCTTGTTAGCAACGCTTCTGAGTTCGGAACGTCTCTTTGCGTTCTTAACAGCAGATGCAGCACCATCGCCGACAATGTTAATGGGTTTGCGCATACCAATAACACTGTTGATCTTATTCCTGATTGTTTCTTTTTGGGCTCGCTTCTTAGCATTCTTGACCGCAGACGCAGCACTAGACTCGGCTTTCTTGGCAAATCGTCCACCCTTGTCACGCTTGACCTTGTTTTCGTCAAACTGACGATTGAGATGCATAAGATACTCATCGTAATTCATTCGAAATATCCTCCTTATTTCTTTGTTTTATTCTTGAGATCACGCATGCTGCGAATATAATTGCTTATGGGTTCGCGAGCAAGCGATCCGACAATAGAACCTGTGGCACTGAGACCGATTCGGGTGAGGTTTGAACCAATAAAGCTTGTAAGACTTGCAAGACCGATAGGTCCAGCCATGATAGCGGCCACAGTTGCGCCACCAATAGCAAGTGTTGATGCTGCTATCACTTTGGTTCCGTCACGAGCTGCCGCAATCGCCTTACTTCCTGTAAATCGACCTGTGTTCGGGTCATGATTTGGATTGAAATGTGCCAGATGAAGGTCGTTTTCAATAATCTCTTCAGCAGTCAATATTATCACCTCACTCAAATGCATCACGATTGAGTTTGTAAGCCACAAATGCATCCATCATCGCGGCAACAGCATCAATCTTAGCATCTCTTCTTTGCTTATACAATTTTCGGTTTCCGTTCGTATCCTCGAGTGTAATACAGTTACCCATTGAGAACTGCATGAGTTCCTCATCAAATAACAAAAGCCGCTCCTCTGAAAGCTTCTTCAGCTCACCAAGAGGGACGGACTCTGTTCTTGCACCCTGTATGACTTTCTCGATCCCGAACGGACCGTTATCACGAGCCCACCGATCGATGAACTCTTTCGCATTGTAGGGGTCGTATCCGAGACATCGTACATCGTATTCGACCTTATCGATATAGTTCTGAAGATCCTCATAGACCTCATTCATATCGAGAACTGTTCCCTCAAGTACGACCAGACTGCCTTCGTCAATGAATCGTTCATACTTCTGACGAGCAGCGGAGTGTAGTTTGGACATCGTGAGGGAAGTGATATAGTTACGGGTCTTGATCCCGAACGCTTCTCTCGGAAGAGGAAACATGAATGTGAAAGCACAGAAATCGTCTCCCTGAGACAGGTCACAACCCATCGCACAGGGCATACGCCAATACTCTCTGCGGCGATGGGGAATCGTTTCCTCGTATGGGAAGAAGAATGTATATCCTTCCATCGGGATTCCGAATCGTTTTGCGAGAATATCATTGCGTGCGGACGGCGATTTCTCAGCTCGCTCTTTTTCGAGCTGATATGTCTCGAACGAGACGGTCTTTCCGATATTGGGCTGCGCTTTCACCCACATATCGGGATCGCCGACTTCATCAATACTATCCAGCTTATACCACCAGATAGATACGTGAGGGTTGTAATATTCGCCACGGAGTATGTCCATTAACTCCATTTTGATTGTGTCACCCGGTCCGTTACGAACGGTACCCTCTGATGACATCGCAATGATCCACCAGTCTGGATTCTTCGCTGCACCCTGCTCAATAGCAGAGATCGGATCTTCTCGAATCGGACACGACAGCCACTCATCAAATGTGGCATACTTATCTCTGCGCCCCTGAAGCTTTGGGATACTCATAGGACGAACTTCAAGAATCGAATTCGTAATGAGAGCCTCGATTCCTTTCTTCGTCGGGGCGAGCATAGGACGGTTTGCCCGATTACCAGTGGTATTCTGGATAGAACCCCTGGTCATCATCTTGAACAGAGGACCCTGAGCACGAGCAATAGCAGTTCTGAAAGGAGCGAGCATCTCGTCTGCCTGATTCATAGTTGGGGCGACTGCGACCTGCTGTGTAGTGGTCGTGTCGCACACGAGTCCGTAGGCGTGATTACATTCGCCATACAGAGACTTTGCTCCGCCTCTTCCGAGGATCAGAAACTGCTTGTTGACAAGTCGCTTTCGGACTCGTTTCCACTTGATATGTCCAGAACGTCCGTGTTTTCCCGGGACCCAGACTTGACGCTGAACATAGTAATACCAGCCGTAAAGGTCTTCGCCCCACAGCTTATATGTATCGAGCAGTTTGAGTTTGGAACCGTCAGTCAGAGTGAGTTCGTTCTCACAGAATCGGATCCACGCTTCGACTGGCTCAGGATCGTAATAAAATTCCGGATCTTTACATCTCGGATTCAGATTTGATCGTTCGATCATCCTGTCTATACGGTTCATTTGCAGAGAGATTGTCTCACAGACAGGTATTTCACCTCTCAGGACTTTCTCTCGAAACGCCCCGTAATATCGAGGCATTCGTAAGTCAGTTCGTGACATCAGATCGCCTCTTTTTATAATACTTCTTGACATTACTCCTGTATTGTGATATAATATCACCAAAGGAGGTGACTGTATATGAAAACTGACGAAACCATTTTGAATTTGCGGTGTCAGTCTTGTGGAGGTATATTACATAAAACAGGAGACAATGAATATGAATGTCCTTTCTGTCATTCGAAACAGGTTATACTCGAAAGTGACGAGGTCAAGATCGAGAAAGAGTGGGCGAAACATGGTTATAAGCCACTATCAGAAGAAGACAAGAAAATATATCTCAAACTATTAGCTGGACTGGGACTGATAGCATTCGTATGTTTGCTAGTTACGATCCTTATAGTGCTAAGGTTATAGATAGTGATTTCTAGTACCTGTCCGGAAGTTACGTTTCATGAACTCATCGACTCGCTCTTTTGTTGCATGATTCATGACCGTCACGGCAGATCTGAGAGATATTTCTCTCTTTATCAGACGGGACAGGATCCTTTTCATCTTCTGTCTGTATTTCTTTGCTGCTAGTTTATATTCACGATCTGCGATTGATTTTTTCATCTTGTTTTCTATCTGTTTCTGCGTTTGGTCATCAGGCATCGAAGCGAATCGATTAGTGTTCGATTGTGTCTTTTTTATCGCATTTTCTACGTTTACTCTGGTCAACTCATCCCGTGTCTTTTGAGTTGGTTCTTTTATTACCTCCGACATATCAATAACATCAGGTCCGGAAAGAATGCGATTAACCGATGCTTTCTTAGCAAATCTTCCGCTCTTATCACGATTTACCTTACTCTCATCGAATTGTCGATTGAGGTGCATGAGATATTCGTCGTAATTCATGATTAACCACCTGTCTTCTTCATTTCATTGATCGCCTTGGCGATCATGACCGCAGAAGTTCCAACAGCAAGAACATCTCCAGCAAAATCAAGGGTGTTCAGAATTACTTTCTTTCCTTTTGATACCTCAGGTGTCATTTTAGGATTAAAAAGATCTTGATACTCTATCTCGAGCTTGTATCTACTGATAAGGGCTCTCAATTCTTGATCTGTCATATTAGACAGGTCAAGATTTTTTCTTCTCTTTTTCGGTTTGGCATCGATTCTTCTCTGCATAGCATTGCGAACCGTCTTCGACATATTCTGTGCATCTTTCAAACCTTTATCGAAAGCATCGAGGTCTTCACGAACCCATCGCTGTGGATCGGTAAAGTATCTTTCGAGTTCTTCTTGAGTCCCTTTGACTTTGTCATCTTTTTTCTTGGTAGCATTTCTGTTAATATCAAAGTCCCTTCTCTTTTTACCTTCTTCAGTGAGGTTACCGTTGACATCGACATATTTACCCCAACCGAACGGAGAACTCGTAAATCTGCCTGTTTCAGGATCATGATTCGGATTCATGTGCATGAGAGATGATCTTATATCACCTCTATAATCTCTTGCCATTTTGTTTTTCACCTCACTCTTTTTCGATCTGGTCATCCGATGTTGCATCGGTTGGTTCTTCGTCACAAGGCGTCTCGACCTGCACCTGAAGTCGCCATTCATATTCAGCGATTTGGTCTTTCATCGCTTGTGCGACCGAACCGGAAGTCGGAGGATCAAAGAGCATACGCACACTGAGTATGACGAAGCTCTTGACCATTTCCAGTCTAGGATCATCACCGACAAAATCCGTCCATGTTGTCTTTTTATCTTCAATGCGGAATCCAGTCTTAGGTCCTACGCCGAGCTGGGCTAATTTCGAAAAGACAGTGTTAGTATAGAGAAGGATGTCATCATCGAACGACTCATCCATTTCGACTATACCACCAACGCCTTTTTTCACAGAGGTTAAGATACTGTCGTTCATCTTCATTCTCCTTTCGCATAAAAAGAAAGAGTCAGTGTTAAAAGCGAAAAGAGCACGTTTTAACCTCTCTTCTCATAAAAGCAGGTGTTTTTTTCGCGTGGCAGACTTACTCGCAACACAGCCTGAAACCTAATCCATATTGTGCTTTGGCAAGTGCTACGGGTAGTTTCTGCCGATGGGCACTGCCGGACTCGAACCGGCAACTTACTGCTTATGAGGCAGCAGCACTAACCTATTGTACTAAGCGCCCGTTTATCGTTTCCAAGGACATGTATCGTTTGGTCGCCGCTCCACCATACAGTTATATGCCGCTAACTCGATATCGCCATAATGTATTGCGTCGTGTGTCCGCTTACACGTACTGATAAGATACTCTGGATTGAGCAGAATATCAGACTTTCGAACAATGTCACTCTTATCTATCGGATTCATATGATGTACGAGGATTCGTCCGTGTATCTCGTATCCCTCGAGTCCAAGATCACATCCGTTATCTCGTATAATGACTTCACGCTTGGCGTCTTCCCAGAGTTTCGAATTGTAGAACTGCTGATTGAGCCAACGGTCAAACCCGAATGTTGCTTCTCCTACTCTTCCATTCAGCTTGAGATATTCGAACCGCTCCTCGAACGTCGGAAGCAGAATCAGGTCTGAGTATGTTCGCATGGTTTACACCTCCTATTGTGGGAAGCTGTCCAACCCACAAATCAACAGTAAGGAGGATTACTATGGATATGAAGATTGGACCGCTCAAGAATCTGGAGGCCGTGTTTAACGAGAACCTTCCACATATTCTTAGCGGAACGGCGGTTGTCGGTGTTATAACCACAAGCGTCGCAGCGGCAAAGGCTTGGGAAAAGATCAAAGAAATTTACAAGGAATCTGAGAAGACGGCTGAAGAGAAGACAAAGATCGCCATCAAAGAACTGGCCCCGGCGATTACGTCCGGACTGGTGACCATTGCGTGTATTGTGTCATCTGACGTGGTACACACCCAGAGGTACGGCACTCTGCTCGCAGCGTATGCGGCGGCAAAGACAGAGCTTCCGAAAGCAAAAGAGATGCTCAGGCTTGAGGACAAGAACTCTGGTACCAAGATCGAGGACAAGACTGTAAAGTCGGCAGATACTTGCATCGTGAAAGATGTGAAGATCTACCGTGTCGTCGATCTTGAGACCGGTTATGAGTTCAACTCAAGCGTGGCACTGCTTAAGGATGCAGAGAAGACCGTCGAGAAGCTGATTCACGACGAGGGCGGTGCGTCTCTGGAAGATTTCTACAACAAGGCAGATTACAGCAACACAGACAGATGGTTGCCTAACATTGCGAACAGTGTAAGATGGGAGTCAGGCAGATGGAACGATGAACACATCAATCTTGTCATTCAGCCTGAACTTGAGGACACAGGCGAGGTCTATCTCACCATTAGCTACGACCACGAGTGAATGATATCGACAGCTTCCCGATGCTAAAAACCGTGGTTGGTTCTAAGAGGTCTACACGGCCTCTTAGTTTTTCAGAAGTCGTCATCCTCTTCTTCATCCATGGGCGGCCTGTAACTTTGCATAGCGGCGATCGCTTCGGCAAACATAACGGCTGATTCCTTCTGTGCTTTGATTGCTGCTGTCTTTTCTTGCAACAGCGCGTTCTCGTGACGAAGTTTCTCCATCTCGAGTTGTTTTTCCTGTGTTCCGAGCCTCAGAAAATGGACGAGCTCCTGCGATGTGGCAGTCCCATCCATGATTCGCTGCTCTACACGGTCGATAGCCAACGAGATTAACTGACTTTCCCGTACAGCAGGATCGCTTGATGGTTTGATTCGTCTTTTCATAGGAGGATCTGGATTGTTTGCTTTGGCTCTTGCCATGTTTGCATCTCCTTTCTTCTAGAATAGATGCACTTTCTTTTGTCTTTTGCATATCTTTTCACACGCTTTTCGACGGGCGCACGAGACGTATTTCGAAAGGAGAAATGGTTTGCACGGGCAATCAAACCTATCGACTCATGAAAGGAGGTAAGACCATATGGCGTGGTCAAAGGAGCGAACGTACGCCCGCTGAAAAGGGTGTGAAAAAGTGAAAAGTTTCCCCGAAATGTCCCTCCGGAGAATTTTTGAAG
>JAGCGE010000249.1 GCA_017649745.1 Clostridiales bacterium
AAATAGACCGGGGGGTGTTTCTTAAGCGACCCGGGGGGGTGGCATTATCAAAATTCTCACTGAAAACTGTGAAAATTTCGTACAGATTTTGGCCTACAGAATTCTCGCAAAAACTGCGCAAAATTACTTCAAACTTTTCGCTAGCTCAAGCTGCGCCCGCTGATCCTCTGTATATTCTACAACTCCAGGATCGCGCTTTTTCAAATGTACAACTGTGTACCGCTTGAGTGGGTCTAGCCGTACCAGCTCCAGTATGGCCATATCTGAAATTAGACTGGGGTCATCTGTTTTCAAAGTTTTCACTAAGTAATCTTCCATCTTAGCTAGCCTTTGTGTCGTGAAGTAACCCATATCGTTATCGAACCTGTACCATTCGTCGAACTGGGTCTGCGGGTTCCACGGATTGTCAGTAGTGGTTAAGTACGATTCGGTGTCTAGTTCTTTTTCGTAATTCTCGCTTTCCATTACTAAACTTCTCCTTTCGCTAGCTCTTCGTAACTCTCACTTAGAAAAGCTTTGTTTTAATGTGCCTTAGTCTTATGTAAAGGGGTCTTTTTCTTCATAATTCTCACTTTCGCATGACTAAAGCGAATAGTAATTGATTGAATTGCTATAGCCTACCCTTAATTCAAGGTGGGGGTTCTTCTTCAGAATTTTCACTTTGACATTAAAAGGTAAGCTATAGCAAGAAGTTTCGACCCACCCTTTTGTTCTCCGTTATAGGGTACTTGAATAGAGGGTGGGCTATTAAATTGTATGGGGTATGAAGTTTATTAAACTTCTCACTTGGCAGTAAACCCTGGAGGTTTCATTTAACTGCGGCTAAGAGGAGCACAGCACCAAGTGAAGTCCCTTTAGGAGGCTATTAAAATGATAGGGGCCCCTTGAAATAGGGTGGGGTCTTTTTTAAGGTGGGGGTACTTTACCAAAGTTTTCACTCAAGCAAGAAACCCGCCCACCTTTACTTCAGACCGGGGGTATATTTCAGTTTGGTATGGGCCTATCAAAAACTTATAGGGGTATTAATCTTCGTTACCCCCATTAACATAATAGGATACGGTAGAAACAGGAAGGCCGGTTGCTTCAGCGATCTGTTTCAAGGTGTACCCAGAATTGTCCATGGCTTTCATTCTATTAATTTTCGCTTCAGGTACAGTCTTAGAAGTTTTAGGCATAACGTATTCTTTAAGGGTATCTTTGTCCATATTTTTCATTATGGAATTAAGAAGGGTAGAAGAAATAGCTTTCTTTTCAATAGCTTTCTTTTCACGATCCGTAAGCTGTACAAACACGTCTTTCTTATGTGCTCCTACATCAGAACGGGCATCTGAAATTGCTATCTGTCTAAGTTTCTTCATATCTTTGGCATACTCTTTAGTTTTCAACTCTGGCATTTGCGCAATCTTTTGTCGAATCCATGCATTAGCTCTAACCTGTGCAATTCTTTCTTTAGGTGCATTCGCTTCTGCAAGAGCTACCTTTCTTTGAAGACTTTCGATTTCTTCTCTATACTCTTTCTTAAGAGACGGGTCTACTTTATCAATTACAGTATTCTTACTAATCTTTCTAGCTTGATTTGCAAGACTCTTAAGAGCATTAGCATAATTTGCATAGGCCTCTTCAACCATAGTTCCAGAAGAAAGCTCATGAGCATCTTTAGCTTCAGCCATTTTAGTAGATTCACTTTGCCTAATTACTTCAGTCCAACCTATAATATTTCCTTTACGATCTTTCTTAGGTTTAAAATATGATTCTCCAGTTTCTCTATAAATCTTCTCTCCTGTATTAGGATCAATGTCATATCCAAGAGCTCGTTTATTTACTCGCTTTACACTCTTAGCTTGGGATATCAATGTACTAGCTCCACCACCATTCTGGTATTCTTTCTTAAGTGCGTCAATACCAAGATCTTTTTCTGAAGCTTTCCAATCATACCCATGCTTCTGTGCATCGATAACAACCATTGATTGTTTAACAGCTCTAATTATCTTTTCATCAGGTGCTCCTTGAATAGTCATATCAGTTATCAAATTTGAAACGATGCCCATTTCTCTTTGCTTCTCTTTGTCGGTCATCTTTTTCATACCTTCATAACCAGGATATAACTGAGCCATCTTTTCACTCCAACCTTCAAGCTCTTTATAAGGCTTCTTAGTCAAAGTTTTCACTTTATCTGACTGAGGAATAACAACAACGCTATCTCCATCAAAGTCTGCTCCTGATAATATACCCGCTACATTAGTGTTAATACCAATAGCATCTGTGGCATTACCTAATCTTTTCTTTGCTTCTTGATTCTTATTGTTAACAGTCAAAGTAGGAATCTCAAAGACTCCTCCATGAGGATATCTAACAAGACAAAGAACATCACCATCTCTATATGTAGGCGCATAAACTTCAGTGTCTTTAAGACTATTAACAGGAAGAATAACTTTAGAACTTTGACCAGGAACAGCTGTAGCTTTAAGTTCAACTGCATCTGAATCACAGCTCTCTGCAAAATCTTTAAGAAACTTAGCTCTAATAGTAGGATTTTCAATATTTAAAATATCATTGTACTCATCCATCTTTTCTGCTAGAGTAAGTTTTAATTGTTTCTGTACGAATTCTTTCTTTTGTTTAGAAAGGAACTGAGAACTCAAGTTTTTAGAATATGAATCCCAATCGCCTTCCTGTTTAATGATGTTAACGGGAGACAGTTGATCTTCTCCGTTTTCATCTTTATAATGGTACTGACCTTTTCTTCTAATAACTGCGCCAAACGGATTATCCCAATCTATTTCTTGCGTCATTTTATTAGTCTTTAAAGGCTTAAGAACTCCATCATACAAGTCAGTGCCCGGTTTCTTATTACTGTTGTAAACGACATCATAGCCTTCAGGAATATCATCAGAATAGAATGCCATTCCCTTCATGTAAGATTTACCATCAACAGCAATACGAACCTGTGCATAATGGTTCTTTCCTAAAGAAAGGTCATCGACACCTGGACGAAGCTCAATAGTTCCATCCATTGCAGAACCACCATCTTCACCATATCGAACATAGATACGATTAATATCAATAGATGAAGGCTTCTCTGGCTTATCATAAGACTTGCCAAAGTCAGGTGAATAGTCACCAACTGTTTGAATCTGGTCAATATTTTTAAATATCTCACCTTTAGTAGTTCCTTGCTTACATAAAACTTTAACAGTAGTATGCTGCTCGGGATTATTAGCTTGAGGTACTTCAATATTTACAGTGTCATAACCTTCTTCTTTGAGAATCTGAAGGGCGGCTTTTAATGTTGAATCGGAGACACCAATTTCTTTATCAACGCCTTTACCAACATCAAGCCAACCCTTCTTGTTAAACTCCCTAATAAGCATATCAGCTGTTCCACGAGATCTGGATTCCTTCTCCTTAATCACATAATCTCTCAAACCTCTGATTGTGGATTCCGGCCAACCTGTCTTTCTAGACAAAGTAGTCGGAGTATATCCATGAAGAAGCATCTTTTTAACGTAACTAGCTCTAGCTACGAGCTCCTGCTCTTCGGAAGCTTTTCTCTTATTTCTGAGAACTGTTGTAGAAATATTAAATTTCTTAGCAATCTCAGTTTCGCTTAAGCCTTGTGACTTATAGCCTCGGTATTCGGCGAGCCATCCATCTTCGTGCTGATATGGATTCTCACCTGATCCCCATGGGTATCGTCCAGAATGACGAGGGGTTCCATAATGTTTTATTATGCTGTCTTCGTAGTCAGTTCCTATAAGATCATTAAAGGAACCCTCATCATAAATATCCATTAGCTTTCTTCCTCCTTAACCTTCTCGATTAGGTTGTCGAAACGTTTTATGGTCGCCATAATCTGTATAATAGCTTCAGGCGGTGGCTCACAAATCTGAATATCATTATTCTGGTAAATACACAAAACCATCTTAATGTCTTTTGGATTGATGGTATACTCAAGACAGAATAAAGCAGCATAGACCATAAGCTGTTCCATGTGAGCTTTAATTACTCCTGTCTTTAAGTCATGTATTCTTAATGTTTTCCCATCAAAGGAAATAGCGTCTGCTGTTCCAAAACAGTTTTCGCTATAAAATAACAATTGCTCAGGTCTCATTCTAAAACCTATAGCATCGTTAACAAACATATTCAAAGTCGTTTGGGACTTTGGAAGTTTCTGTCTTCGCTTTATACATGTTGCTGCAAACTCATGAGTCTCTGTGCCTGCAACAGTAGCAAGCTCTGTCTTAAACATGAATATCAATTTATCGTCATCATAGTTAATCCAGTGATACTTGCTAGCTGACAGAAATGCGTGCAGTCCTTGGTACTTTGAGTGATCGTTCCATCGCATCTAAAACTTCCTCCTTGTTCTCAGGAAATATCACAGAAGCGAAACTCATATAATTACACTTCGTTAGATAGTAAACCTGATTAGGTTGGAAAGGTTCATTTGGAGATTTCTTACATTCAAGCATAGCCCATCTTTTCTTGTATAATATCAATAGATCGGGTATACCTTGTTTGTAATTAGGATCGTTCTTTAAAACAATGCAACCAGGAAATCTCTCCTGAATCTCTTTAATAAGTTTCTTTTGGAATTCAGACTCTTTCATAAAGTACTCCATAAAAAAGAAAAAGGGCTGTTCTTATCCCTTCTATTATAGGGAGTGATTCTACCGCGAATTTAAAATGAAGTTTTTCTCGTTGAATGTCTTCTTCGCCTTAAGTGCTCGGGCTATACTAATATCAATAGGACTGTGACTAGTCATGTGATAATAGTACAACTCTTTGTATGGAGTATTAAGACGGTTAATACGGCCACTAGCTTGAACCATAGTTTTGTAACTATAGCTTTGACTAAAAAATATAGTAGTGTCAGTCTTAATACAATTCCAACCTTCGGCACCAGCTAAATAATTCACTAAGTAAACCCATTTAGAATTTGCAGGTAGATCTTCATGCCTATGCCCATTCCATTCTGCTACTTCAAAACTCGTATTAAAAAACAGCTTCTTTAAAATATCAAGCTCATAATCATACGAGTAGAAAATTATTACTCGATTGTGCTTCTCTGCTAACTCCTTAACTTTCGCTTGACGATCAGGTGAAGAGTTAACAACTTTTCTTAAGTAATAACATAACGAACCTGCATCACCAAAAGGCTCTCCTGTTTCAGGATTCTGTCTGGTCTTCATAATACTCTTGTATTCAAGTAATGGAAACTCAGTAACCACATTAATGTGATTCAAATGAGCAGGAGGGTGATAGTCCATCTCGATTAAAATATCATTCCTAATCTTAAGCAGTCTACCGACTCCAAGATACGTAGAAACTTTAGGATACTTTGTATAACGTGAATACACAACGTGCATACGAGTAAACTCACTTTTGTTTCTATAATATCCATTAGCTATGAATACTGGAATGTAATCCAACCATGTATCGCCGGGTGTTGCAGTTAATAAGATCCATTCATTGTTTCTAGCTATCCTAATAAAGGTCTTACTCCATTTACCATAACCAACTACTCGTTGTTCATCAAAGATGAAGAATGCATCTTGAATATCAATATACTTTTCGATGTTATTCCAGCTGTCGACTTTAGCTGTTATGCCAAAAGGCTTCATTTCTATTTCCCATTCAAGTGTATCCCTCTTCCTAGCCGTCGTTATGATGTATAACGGTTTAGTAATCTTTGCTTTAGGAATATCATTTAGGTCTCCCCCTTGACGGAGAAAGTAGTAAGCTAAACCTGTTCTAGATTTTCCGCTGCCTACCTCTCCGCAAAGGATACAACCGTTTTTCATCTTTTTAACGGCAGCTTCTTGGTGTGGTTTCAAGAACGCCATAAATATCAATTCTCCTTACATTCCAGGAAACATATCTGCAAAGTCCTTCTTAGGAATGATCACATACATTGTCTTAAGGTATGCTGCAGTTCCGCTCTTGCCTCCTCTTTCCCAACGATAAGGAGTGAACGCAATGTGACAATCCAAGAATCTAATATTGTCCAACTCTCCAACAGTCTCTTCAGTCATCTGAGTGATAACTCCATTCACATCACCATAAACTGTATAAACTTCCGGCGGATACTTATCGAATCTGCATCTAATCTTCAGCTCAGGAATATCAATTTCGTTTCCCTCATCATCCTGAGTATGGAACATGAAAATGTGATAACCAAACTGACTCAATACTTCAGCCTGCTCATCATCGAGAGCAATTACAAAATCTCTCATACCTGCAGGGCCAAACTTATCTCCACTAAAATTCTTAAGAGCCGGAACTACATTAGCTCCTTTAATTCTTACCTTATTGCCTTCAACTTCAATCATGATAATTTCCTTTCTAGGAGACGAATTCTTCGAAATCTCCAAATTGTGATATAGTTTCTTTTGCTTCTATTGCTTTACTCTCAAAATATCCATAATCAATGTCGTCTTCATAACCAAGTCTCTTGACTACTTCACTTTCAAGCCAAAGCCAATCTTTACTATCGGTAACTGAATTAAACTTATCATCACCTCTAGCACATACAAGTCTGCCACCATGTGTCTTCATAGGACAGAACCTGCCAACTTTACCTACGAAACTTCTTTCAATAGTTCCATCAGGTTTCTCAAACTCCAAATACATTGAAGTCTTAACAGCTCTTGTTACACAGAAGTCATCAAATATCAATGGCTCGTGCGTGAACAAAGTCTTCTTAACATATGGCACTTGGAACTGAGCACCAGTTGTAATCCATTCACCGGTTCCCTCTTCTTTACCAACAAAGACCGCATCGTTAACAAGACAGAACTTCTCAAATACTTCCTCGATCTCAAAGTCATAACCGTACTTCTTACCTTCAGCAACAACTCTGTCTACAACTTTTTGATCTGCGCCAGGAATCTTAATAGAGTCTGTCTTAATATGCGCTACGGGATAATTAAGTTCATCTTGAACAATATGCTTAAGGTCAATCATGAACAATGCTCCACGCTTAGCAACAATATTATCGATGTTTCTAGGATCTTTAAACGGATTAGCAAACTTCGCAGTTGTGTAACCATATACTGAGTTAATTACTAACTTAAGTGCTTTAGACAATTTCTTAGCTGTCGATTCGTCTGTCAAATAGTTAGCCAACTTACCATCAAACATTTTAGCGACTTTATCGAACTCTTTATGCTTGATTAAGATACGAATATCTTTTAACATCTTAAAGTTGTCTGTGTACTTTCCAAACAAATTTAATGCTATTATACTTGACGGATGCATACTTGCCACATCTAGAACAGGAGTTCTTCCATACATTCCAGGAACAGCAAACACATAACCGCCTTCGCCAGGATCTTCTCCTCTATAGTTACTATGTCCAAACGAATACGTATAACCTGGGAACATTTCACTAAGATCTGTATAAACCAATTCAGGCTTCTTATCATCACCAAATATAATTTTAGTTGTATGAAGTCTGGAAGGATCATTTATAGACAGACCTGACAATTCTGCCAGAATCTTTCGAACAGTCAAATCCTCTTGAGTAGCATCAAATACAGCTTCTGTTGCTAAAACATCATTACAACAATAATCAGCTGCTTTTTCCCAAAGCTCTTCAGGAATAGGTTGATCCCAAGGCCAATCCATTTCTTGATGATGAATACCAAGTTCAATCTCCCATTTCTTCAAACTTTGTTTAACGTCAGCATAGTCATAAATATCTGCCCAACTTAGATTATACGCTTCGCCAAAGAAACAACCTCTATCATTTTTCTCATTAATGATTCTCTGAGAAATATCAAAGAGCATTTCATTCGTGTAGCCTAATGTTCTGGCATACACGATATGGTTATCGTATCGTCTACAGTTGAAACCTACCCACCTTTTCTTGTTACCGTGAAATATCAATTTAGTCAGATCTTCAGCAGACGGGTTCATTAACCTTACTACTTTACTACCAGATCCATATTTCTTGTAACAAAATATAAACAGATTAGGATAAACCTCAACGTCAAATAACATTATAGGATCTTCATCTGTATAAGCAAGATCAGGTGGACTCTCGCTCTCACTCTTTAACTTCAACTTTTTAACTACACCAACACAATATTCACTTTGATTACGACTTGCAAAAGCAAATGTAAGAATATCATTTCTCATATCCTCTACATTATACACCATTCCGCTGTCATAAGCTTTTGTAAGAATCATATCGATGTAATCAATACTTGGCTTATGGTTAGGCCATACTTGAAGTTTAAGAGCTTTAATGATACAACTTCTTAAATGTTTCTCATCCTTTAATACTTGCTCGTTCATCTTTCTACCACTCTTCTGTTTTAATGCTAAACCACTACTAATAGTTGCTATCTGAATATCATTACATTGTGTTACTTTTCTTCTTAAAGCTGAATTACCAGTGAATACTTTTACTTCTATTGAATCAGCATAATCTCTACTTAATAAAGTTGGATCTCCATCATAAAAATAATGAAGATGGATTCCTTTACCAGATTTACTAAGTTCGGCATAAGTCTTAGACCACTTCTTAGCTTCCGCTAGATTCAATTCATAACTCTTTTCACCGCTCTCATCTTTAATATCAAAGTCAATCACAATCATATTAGATGGAACTTGTACATAGTGTTCTTTCGTAGTGTCTAAATCGCCTAAAACAGATTTTACATCTTTCCACGGTTTACTAGGAACCCCGTGCCTATTACTGTACTGTGCAGGACACTCTTTGCAAATATCATCTAAAAGACTCTTCTGTTCTTTGAACTCAAGCCATTCTTTCTTAGTCTGCTTTCGTCCATTAAACTTCTTAAAGATCTTTTCACCTTTGAAGTTTGAATAAACACTTCTAAGATGAAGTCTCTTGCCATTGTTGTCTACTACAAACAAATCTTCATCAAAATTATCAAAGTAATCTTTCAAGTCATCTCTGAACTCAAACATTACCGGATTAAACTTATTCGAACAATACTCTTCAATATACTTCTTATACAAACTAAATGCTTGTTTAAGAGTTATATATTCCATATCGTTGAAAATATCATAATGCTCTTTGACAAAGTTGAAGAAAGCATCTGTTCTATCCTGCATTTCCAATGGTTTGTAGCCATTGAAATAACTCTTGCCTAAGCTCTTGTAAACATTAAGACACTTATTAGCTATTGAACCGAGCTCATAATCAATACCTTCATACAACTCCCAATATTTACTTTCAGGCAATGTAACACCCTTCGGGTAAATATCAATTAATCGTCTGATCGTACCTGCCTTTGCATCTGTAATCTTTACAGGTTTATTACTAGCCATAATTAAGAAAGTATTAAAGTGAAAGTTATACTTTGGCTTATGCTTCTCATTGACTAGCATGCTTTCGTGAGATACAACACTATTGAGTTTTGAGTTGTCTGTGATACGACTTAAATCACCTTCGTGCTCAATACCAATCAAAGGATTATCTTTAAATGCTTCAAGAGCAAAAGAGTTATTCTGTGCTGATGCCAGTTCTTTACTGTCGAATGGAGCCCAGTAACCATCAAACAGCTTTTGAATAATATCAAGTACTGTTGACTTACCAGTTCCTGGTGCTCCAAAGAAGACAGCAAACTTTTGAATCTTTATAGAATCGCCTGATACAATTGAACCAATTACCCATTCAATCTTCTGCATCTCTTCAGGTTCATACAAATATCCAACAAGTTCATTCCAACATTTGGGTTCTGAGTCGCTAAGACTATATGGAAGTTGTTTACTAACATAATCTTTCTTCTCAGGTTTGTATCCTAAGAATATAGGTTTCGAATCCAACTGAACAAAGTTGTCTGGAAGTCTATTTAAATATTCACAGAAGTCTTTCCAAGTCCTCGATGAAAAGTTCTTCATGTATCTAACTTCCATTTCACCATAGAAACCTTCTTTGACTGAGTCAGCAAACTTTCTAAGATCATTATCGATCATCTTTATTAGGTCATATGGACTTGTTGACCAGAACCCAGTTTCTTCATCATACACAGCGTAAAACGAATGGCCTCTAACCATTAAATCTTTGCTTCGGCAAACAAGAAAATCGGGATAAATTTCTACATTTCCGTTCCTCATTCGCTTCTTTTCGATCTTGTAAAAATCCATTTAATGGCTCCCTTCGTTGTACCAATTTTGCACCGCACCACAATTTTTTTACCAACTTTAAATAACCTTATAATAAAATTAAATTTCTAGGGACTTTTATTTTAATATCAAAATTTGGTGATTTGGTGCAAAAAAGGCCATTTTTAGCCGTTTTTTGGCCATTTTTGGCATTTTGCACCATTTTTACTTTTCTGAATTTTCCTCATTTTCAGGGTCATTTTTTTCAGAATTGGAAATTTTTTGGTAAATTCGGTATCTTGTAACAATATCTTCAAGCAACAAACCGAACACTATAAAGTGCCATTTTCTGTTAGACTTCTCAATTCTGTCAAGTCGTCTCTTAACCTCTCCAGAGAATCGATTAAATACGTCAGCATTCCTACTAGTAAGACTATAAATTCTGTCCATATCGCGATCTAAGCTACGAACTTTCTTAAACAGATGATTGTTATCCATAATATTTTTCTCCTTTTACATTTCTTCTTGAAACTCATCTAGTGAGTTCAAATACCACATCCATTGATACCAAATATCAACATTTCTTAAATCTCTGCCGGACGGGAAATAGCAACAACCACCATCTCCGTCAGGTTGATAGCGGCGTTCCACAAATCTCTCTAAGATTCTTAAAACCTCTACTTCATTATAATTCTGATTATCATACATAAGCAATCCTAAGCTACGTATCATATACCAGAACCACCTCTCCGGACATGACTCAGAATATCCAACAAGATCATCTAGTTTCCGAGCCAATGCAACCAACACCTCAAGGATGGAAGGACCGTTATCAAAGTTTAGAACCATATTAGGATAATCCCTAAGAAAGTCCTTACGCTGTTGTTCAGCGTCTATGATACGATCCTCATCCCGAGGTAATATGGCAGAAAAGTTATGTGAGTATAGGCAATTTAAGAGATTAGAATATTTGGCTATTTCCTCATCAGAGCAAACGAAGTTACTCAACCAGAGTAAATATCCATCCATAAGCCACCATCTACTTTCTATAAGTTACAGAATAGTAGGTATCCGTCTGATCATCCTTAATAAACCACTCATTAATTCCGTCGATATTATGCTCATTGATCATCTTATTGATCATAGTAGTGCCCAATCTAGGCCAATCTTCGAAAATATCATCAGACTGATCTTCGTAGACGTCACCATTCTCATCAATTTCAAGCTCCATTGTGCTACCATATGTATCAGCAGCATCAAACTCTTCACTCTTGATGAAATATGGCGTCTTACGTTTACTCTTCTTTTTGGGCTTCTCCTGTACAACGACTTCCTTAGGTTCGTCAAATGGAATATCATTCTTCTCTTCGATAATGACCTCTTCGGACTTACCGTATTCCATTTGCTCAAGAATTTCAGGTGCAAGATCCTCAGGCTTAACGAGCTTCTCAGCAACAATTTCTTCGCGTTCAGCTTCTCTCTGTTCATACGAATTAATTACTGCATTAATTTCGTTAGATGCCCATTCTGCAGCTTTCTTTTGCGACGCTTTGTAGCCAAGATAATATCCACCTGAGCCTATACCAAGCGCTCCAAGAATATTCAAGGCTACTTTCACACCTTTCTTCATGTAAAAGTCCTCCTTACCATGTGTTGCTCAATTTATTTACAGTGTCGCCAGAACCACTATAAATTACTTCATAAACTCCGTCAGCATCTTTAATATCATCATCCTCAAGCCAAAGCTTCATGATCAACTGACAAGCATAATTATTCTGAGCATCCGGAACCGGAGCCCAATATACATCACTCAAATCTCCCTGATTCGTATAGAACCAATTGGTCTTTTCACTTCTCTCAGGAATATCATTCAAATCTGCAGGCATAAGCTTATAACAGAACTTCCCATTTACAATTGCATAATAATCTACCATAATTAATCCTCCAAATGTTTAGGTTTGGGCAAATTCAATGTGTATCCATTAGGTGTAGCGCTTACATGTGCGTTACCAAGATTCTTCCAACCCCATTTATTAAATACTGCTTCATTACGATAACCGTTCTTTACAACTGTTTCATGAGAATATAAATCAGATACAGTTACCTGAGGATAGTTATCGAGCATCTCAACAAGATCGCTTAAACAATCTTTTGCTTCTTCAAATGTAGAGAACAAAGGTTCAGCATAAGATGTTACCATGTCAGGAGATAATTTCTTAGAAATATCACCATTGAGGCTCGAGGCATAATAGCTGCTATAACTTACTCTCTTGCCGCTGCCTCCAAGCCATGACGACTGAATTCCTTTGTTAACTACTGCTTTTTCTCCATAGAATATCATTGTGACAGTGTTTGTGACGACGTTTACAATAAAGTCTTTAATTGAGGGCACTACAACACCCTCAAAGACTTTACCTTTAACCGTACCCAAATCTTCGGCAATAAATACTTCACGTATCCTACGCCATCCATGAGACTTAGGCTTTACGTCAACAATATCAATTTTATCAGACTGTTTAGGCATAAAACTGCCAGGAACAGGCGGTGTAACCATGTTGACCTCCTTTTAATCGTAACTAAGCCAGAACGTTTCAGGAAACTCATAATACCAGAATAAATCTGATAAGTCAGTATCATGACGATCTGCCCATAAATAATACTTTAGATCTTCAGTTAAATATCCTTCAGTGGGTTTGCCGCGACTGCGCGCTGCTTAGCCTCCTTTAACTGTCCAGGTCTGGGAACAATCGAGTTGAAAATATCAATGTAGAGATGATCATACATGATAGCACCATCTGCATCGCATTCACCATAAATACGATAAACAACCTGATCATCTTCATGACGATTCTCATTGAACACAATATAGTAGTTCTCAGCTTCCTCAAGCTTATAAGATCTGGAAGAACTGAAATGCTTTCTGATTTCGTTAAGATTAACAAAACCATACAACGTAACAGCCTTTCCGATAACGTCTCCCATGACTCTCATGATCTGACTAACATTCCAATCGAAATTAGCTGTCCAATCAGAAAGTTCTGCCTTTTCCCACTTAATCGAAGTAGGAGAAAGCATTACAGTCGTAGGCTGAGAATATCCTTCACGCTCTGCAAAGTACTTAGACTCACTATCATACACAATTACAGCGTTACTCAAGAACATCTTGTCGAGATCATTCGGGATGCCGCCACTATAAGGTGCCGCTGCCTCTTCTGTCGTCTCTTGACCTTCCTCAGGCTCCTTAGGAATATTCCCTTGAGCTTCCAAGAGCTTCTGATTGAGTGCATGCTCTGCTGCCAAAGCTGCTGTAGTGGTCGTAAGATCGTGCTTAAGATCGAAATGAGATTTGGACAAAAGACCAACAGATGCTGCTGTCAAACAAACAGGAAGAGCATAGTTCTTTACCGTTCCTTTAACAATTCCACGATAAACTCTACGTCTTCCTTCAGCATTTACCTGTCTCATTTCTTCACAATCCGTATCAGCATCAACAAGATTGTCAAGCTGTCTAGCATACATTTCATGCATGTCATGCTGCTTTGCTCCTGCACGTGCCGCTGTTACAACTGCTGCCACTTCAGTTACCACGCCTGCTCCAAACAGAATATCATTCTTATGTGACTTCAAAAAGAATTTTGTGCTATGAGCAACCCGCTTAGCTTTAACTTTTACTTTACCTAACTTCATTTGACTTCTCCTTTGCATGTTCATCCAGAATGAATTCAATACACTGAATTGCTTTTTTGAGATCTTCATCTCCGTTTTTCTTTTTCCATCTCCACAGATACTTAATAGCATTCCATGTCCAGCCTGCTTCGTATCCAGAGAGATCTTCCGTTGCCGCTGCCAGTACGTCTTTACATTCGATACCTAATCGCGACTGGTAATGATTAGGGTGACTGACTACATTATTTTCCTGTTTGGAAATATCAGTCTTTGCTCCTTTGATTTCAGGAATGCTGCTTGGCATAGGCTCGACAATTCCTAGAAATCCGTCATAAACTTCACTCATACAACTCTCCTTTCACAAAATATCAAAGAATAAAAGGACGTGATTATAGTCCTTCTATTATAGAGATTGATTTCGCTGCGATTCCAGAGTTGTACGGATCTTATACTTCACGGATTCATAAGGTTCGTCAACCTGAGCGTAGTAATTTTTACATGTAATCAATGTCTTACCAGGCTCATCAACGTCAGGTTCGATAGACTCAATAGCGTCAATGTTAATTGTGGCAGGATAAGTCTTGTCGTTAAGTTTGTCGATTCTCATTACTTCAATGAACATCTTCATCACCTCCGGTTAATAATGTTACTTTAATTGCAGGCCCTTTGGGCTTTTTGGAAATATCAGTCTTAACTGCACCGTAAAGAACGTGTACGGCCTCGTTGAACTCCTTAGGAGAGAGGTTGTATTCGCACAGGTCGCAGTTGTAGTTATGGCATTTGTCTTCGGCAAGTTCTTTTACGCACTTGTCATTGATTTCGATAATATTAAGGGCTTCTTCGATTGTCATGGGCGTTCTCCTTTAAATTTGGTTATCAGCCATATCAGTTGCAGCATCACGAAGTTCATCGATTTCTTCTTTTACTTCAGCAAGTCTTTTTTCCAGATAATCAATTTCCTTAGCCTTATTAAGACGCTTCTCAAGGCCTTTCACCTGCTGCTTAAGGTTCAGAAGCTTATCATCATGTGTATCCAAAATATCTTCAATAGCTCTTAAGAAAACTTCATTGATGGCTTCCTGAAGTGTAAGGTACGTTTTTCCTCCAACAATAACAGGATTTCCTTTCATACCTTCTTCATCTGTAATACGATACGCTTTTACGGTTTTGTTTTCTTTTCCACTCTGATACTCATATTCACGAATATCATACCCTCTGAGTGAAAAGATAATGCCATTTTCTTTCATTTTAATTGCCCTCCGTTTCTTTACCCATTTTTACTCCTTTGCTTCGTCATTAAAAGTCTCCTTATAAGTTTCCTTTAATTTCTTAATAATATCATCTGCCGTAAGCCATCCAGCCGGTTCTTCTCCAAATGGACCTGCCCAACATTCAAGCAAATTCTGATTTTTATAAGGCTTCAAACAAATATCAACGCCACCGTATGTACCTTGTCCATTAATTACAGACCATTTCCAACCTCCAATCCAAAAATGAGTTCTACAAACACATTCATCAGACTTATCTTTCCATTCGATTTTATGCTCATCTAAATATTTACGTATCTTAACCATTTCTTCGACTGGTTCAAAATTTTCTTTTGCATTTTCTTCAATCGATTTATTCATTAAAATCCTCCTCTTTGACTTTACATGTATAGGGTATAGAATAATCAAAATGATTCTGAAGCCTCTGTAAATCCCATTTGGCTTCTTTAATATCACTATACAGATAATCGATGTACACCTTTGGTCTCTTTAAGAAAATAGCATAATAAACCTCGGATACATAAATATTTCCAGTATAATCACATTCTGTACGATGAGTAATTTTCCTAATCTGGAAGTCTAGAATATCAAAGACTACCTTACTTGTCCATTCTAACATATAAGAATTATTAGCTTTTTCAATAGTTTCTTGACACTTACTCATAAATATCACTCCTTTTCTCCAACAAACTCATCCATATAGATTTGTATAACTTCAGGTTCTTTTTTAGGAGATTCAGGTTTTCTTGCAATAACAATCTTTTTACCATTAAATAGTTCAGGTAAGCAAGCTCTTATAATTGAAATATCAGTGTCTTCTAGTTTTCTTAGACGCTTAATTTCTTTTGAAAGCTCAATAATCTTGTTATCTCGTCTCTTAACCTTTCTCGTGAGTTCTCGATTATCTTTCTCGAGTTTTTTAATGATCTCGCTATACTCTTCAATACTGCATAAGTAAATATCAGCCATATCACTCCTCCTTATCTTCATAAGGCACAATTACTGACCAAGGCGTTCTTTCACATGGCTCACCAGTGATCTTTTCTACAACATCACCTAAATCTTTTATTTCGTCATCTGGAAGTACCCAAGTTTTAGGATACCCAATTGTGCAAGAATATCTAGGTGTTCCATCATAGCGAATTTTAACGCCATCTACTTCCGCTACATTAGGATACTCTTTAGAAAATAAGCATTCCGCACAACCTCCAGCATTTTCTATAATGTTTATACAATCGGATCTCATTTTTTTAGCTTCTTCTTCAGGATCTTTACGAAGATTCCTTAAGATCTTCTCACGCTCAGCCTCAGTCATGGCTCCTTTATGGACCATGCGATCAAGGATACATTTACAACTCATTGGCATAAATATCAATCCTCCTTTTAATAGATCATCTTATTATCGTAAAAAGTTCTGTCAGGACAGACAATTACTTTTACATAAGCCATAAACTCATGCTCCATAGTTCTTGGTTCATAACGATTATAAGTGATCATATACTGTGAAACGCCTTTAACAAGCTCTGCGGCTAAACGTTCATTAATATCTTCTTCCCGCATACTGTAGCCATCAGGTATGGCGAATTTTGCACAAAGCGTTTCTGTCTTTTCTCTCTCGACACGATAAGGAGACACAAACTTAAGATTATCAATTTTATCGTTTGTTTCATTTAGCTTATCGATTATACGAGGCATATTGCTATAGGCTAGTTCTTTAATTTTTGCTAGCTCTGCTTCCAGTTCTTCAATTCTCTTTTGTTTCTTGCTTTTGAACCATTTCATTTAAATATCCTCCTTTATTCATTTGAACAGCTCGCTTGCAATTAACCTACAGAACGGACAATCAATTGTATTGCATCTGCTCCATGAGCAATTGCGCGGATTATTACTTGGATGGTCGCAAACTGTTTCGATGTTCTTGTCTTGGTCGATGGTGTTGTGGGAATACTTACAGAGAGCCTGTAATTTCTCGAACTCAATCTGCACCTTCATTCATCTACCTCCATCCTTTTCTTGTAGTCCGTAACTATACTCACCTCATCGTTATCCCACAGTTCAACCTTTGTGACCTTATAATAACCGTCAACATACAAACAGCAGTTTGGTATAGTCACGACCGCATCCTGTGGAAGTTTAGCCAACTTCTTTATCAACTGCTTTACTGTCATTCCTCTACCTCCTCGACCTTGCATCCTTGTTTTTCCAATATTGATAACTTTGCAAGTGCTGTCCCTATTGTGGTCGCAACACCGTATGTTAACTTATCACTTATTGATTGAAAATCTTCTATAGCCACATCAGATAGATTGTCATTCCAATCAAACGGCTTTGTAACAATCTCTATCATTCCTCTGCTCCTTACTTTCTGCTGATTCGTCCTAGAATGTATCCGAGCACAATTCCCAACAGTGTTCCGATAATAGCAATCAAATACATTTCTTCTTTAGTCATTCGTCTACCTCCTCATTTTTTAACGATTCCCATATATTTGCGCCACATTTCGGACATATACATTTTGAACAATCTAAACAGAGCAGATCTTGAACATATACTTTATTACACATAGCCCCATTTTCAAATTTAGCTCTTTCAGGGCGTTCTTCATTAAGAGTAAGGAGTTTAACTTTTTTTGCTGCCTTCTTTTTACGAATTTTTGTAAAAATATCTACAAAAATAAGCGTAAAAATCGAAGTAAGTACACAAGCAATAATCGTGTTGATCATTCATCTACCTCCATTTTTGTACCACAGTTAGGGCAGTAGTTTGTCGGATATGCAATACACTGTTCACACGCAGAACAATACAATACCTTTGGTCTTACGCCCATTGCCACATGGTCAAGGTATGCAGTTTTCCACTTACCCTTCTTGCGTTCCTCATATGGTGTACCCTCTGTTAATGCTCTCTCAATTGTCGAAGGGTAAGCCTCTGTTACCATTATTGCTGTTTCTGTCAACATTTTATAAATTTTATCAGGAATATCAATCGCTATCTTCATTGTTTATCTCCTTTATTCATTTGAACAGCTCGCTTGCATCCAGCCTTTCCGCCCTTATTTCCTTGTTTTCTTGCCTTTGAATAGTCAATTTAAGATCATAACCTGGATACTTTTGGAAATATGCTTCTACTAACAATAGTGCCATTGCAAGCGTCATATTGTCTGCTAATTTTACACTGTCACAGTAAACAGAAAAGTATTCCATATTCATTTGTCTACCTCCTTTTGTTCAAACATA
The DNA here is from genome assembly GCA_017649745.1 of Clostridiales bacterium. The sequence goes on from JAGCGE010000249.1 coordinate 18,251, forward strand.
AAACAGTATCCGTCCTCTTTTGTCTTACACCCAGCTCCCCACTTAGTACAGACTTCGTGTCCTACAATGAGCGGTATGCCGTCAATAGTAGCAAAAGCATCTGTTTCAAAGTACTTGCAGTTCTTGCATTGCGGTAGTGGTATACCATGTATCACTCTTTTCGTCACATCAAATCCATCAGGGAAATATTGCTTTTGCAATAGAAATTCGTATACTTCAACAGGAATATCAATCACAAGTTTCATTCGTCTACCTCCATCAGCGCCGTACACCATGGGCATGCTTTCCATGTTTTAGGAATTACTTCATAAGAACCACTTTTACAACACGAACATACATACGCACCGCCATCATTCTCTTGTAACGGATGCGCAAGCACCCACTTACCAATCTTGCGTTCCTCATACGGTATACCATCTAAGATTCTGTGAATTGCCGGGCTTCCCATGCCACTATCAGCTAACCATTTATCAAGCTCATATTCTTCATCGGGAATATCAATCACTATCTTCATTGTTTATCTCCATCTTCAACTTAGCCAACTTCTCCTCAACTGCCTGTTCTACGATTGCCTTAATCTCGCCCTTGTACTTCTTTGTGACGGACTTTGCAATGTCTGTCAGCATTTCATTCCACGCATTTTCAAACTCGCTGGGCATAAGCAACCATTGTTCTCTAAGGCTTTCATAAAAGTCGCTCTTCACTTCGGCAAGAACATAGTCTTTCAAATCTTCCACTCGTTTCTCACCTAAAAACTCACCGATTGTTTGTAACTTGTCAACAGGTTTACTCATTCGTCTACCTCCTTTTCAATATTACTTTTGACTATTGTTGGAACATTATTGTAAATATCATCCATGTCAACTAAGTCCTCATAATCAGGGCCTCTATCCCAAATATTAAACTTATACCATTCAATGTCCAATACATCTTTTAAATCGCCATGCTCTTTCGGAAGTACAGTTCCATTCAGAATAGCCATATCAACCAGGCCTAACGTACACCCGCTTTCTAAATACTTTTGTAATGCTTTGTATTTTTCATCCGGGATTTTAATCACTATCTCCATCCGATACCTCCTTATCGTATCTTAACCTCACTCCACAGAATGGACAATAATTAATTTTGCAACCTAATGAAGAATATTCATGAGATGAATTATCCCAATACAAATTACCTCCACAAATTTGAATGGCATCGTTGTCATCATAATCATGCGAATCTTTACCAAACATGTCCATCCACTCAGTCACTGATTGCATAACTGTTGGAATGCCTCTATCGCCCCTAAATTCATACTTTTTAGGCTTACCTTCTTCACAATACATGCACATAAATATCACTCCTTTAACTTATCGCAGTCTTCTTC
>JAGCGE010000250.1 GCA_017649745.1 Clostridiales bacterium
ATCTCAACAGAATCAGTTACTTCCTGCTTAACAGCACCTGTTGCTGTAAGAACGAGCTGACTTCTCTTAGTAGCGATCTTAGGCCAGAGAACACCAGGCATATCCATAAGCTCGAGCTGACCGTCAGTCTTAACCCACTTAGGTGCTCTTGTAACACCAGGCTTATCACCTGTGACTGCAACCTTACGTCCGCAAAGCGCATTAATGAGTGTTGATTTACCTGTATTAGGGACGCCAACTACCATCGCTCTTATTGGTCTTCCGATCCTGCCTTTAGCCGCAGCCTTCTCAAGAAGATCCGCGCAAAGTCTTCTAGACTCTTTTATAAGATCATCAAGTCCCTTTTTCTTTGTACTCTCAAGAGCAACAGCCGCAACGCCCTTGCCCTTAAGATACTCGATCCAGGCCTTTGTAGCCTTAGGATCAGCAAGGTCAGACTTATTGAGGATAACAACCCTCGGCTTATTACCGATGATCTTATCTAACTCCGGATTCCTGCTCGAAAAAGGTATCCTCGCATCACATGTCTCGAATACGATATCTACAAGTTTCAAGTTCTCCTGGACATCATTGAGAGCCTTTCTCATATGACCAGGAAACCAGTTAATGCTTTTAATGTCGTCCATAAATACTCTCACTTAGAATTTATAGCGAACATTATACCATATTTACTCAGCTGTCATTCTTTTCGAAAAGATAACGATGATAACAGAAACAATGATCACAGGAATGATCGGAATGAGAGAGAAAGCTGAAGGTCCGAGAAGCTGATTGGCATTTCCTGTTGAGACGAGCATAAGAGGTAGACCTGCAGCATTCATAGCTGAATGAGCGATAGAAGCAACGATTATTGAACCTGACTTGTCGTAAATATAGTCGATAAAGATGCCGAATACTGTAAGAGCGAGGCAGATCATAAAACAACCAAGGAATCTGTTTTCCTTACCGTAGAAGTGGCCGCCGATGATGACCAAAGGAAAGTGCCATACACCCCAGAGGATACCGCCTACTATCCTTCCAGCTGTTACTCCAAGGCGTTCTTTAAGGAAAGGATACATAACTCCCCTCCATCCTGCTTCTTCTCCAAGACTAGGAATGATCTGAGAGATCGGTATAGCAGTAAGCGAGAGAACTGCTAGTTCAACAAATATAAATTTAGGGCTTAATGAAGAAACATCAAATCCCAACTCAACTGGGATCTGTGAGAAAATACTCTCAAGGCTGATCTTAAAAAGATCAGGATTAAAAGCGAAGTATATAGCCATACCGATCCAAGTAAGGATCTGAGGGCCAACTAATGCTAAAGGAATAAACTTAAACTTCTTAGGCTTAAATCCGAGCTTCTTAAATCCTGCACCGGAAATGACAACTGCGATAAGCGGGATAAAGATCGCAACTACTCTAAAGAAGAACATAAACGGAAGCGTCTTGCCATTATTTAGCATGATTCCTGCAATTATCATAGGGATCATAGCAACGCCGAATGCAATCGACATAAATATAATGAATTTCTTTGTGGTTATTGTTTTAGGGTCAATCATCTTAATATCTCCTTTGTGGTTTTGATGATTGGATTCTAGTTTTTTCGAAAAGAAAAACAAAGGACATAAAACGGCCAAACGCCCTATTCATCGCTATGAGACATAATTGTCCCAAGAAAAAAAGGTCGCCCTCGCATAAGCGAAGACGACCTAGTAATTAGTTTCTGATCAATCAGGACTTCTCAAGAGCGAGAGTTCTTGTTGTGATATCACAAACTTCAGAAGGACCATAGTACTGGATAGCACCTGGGTATGTGAAGCATGTCTCAATAGCCCACTTCTCACGATTAGCCTCGAAGAACTTGAATGGCTTACCATCGAGTTCAACAAGAGCCTTACGGATAACCGGCTTATCCTCACCGTTTCTTCTCTCCATGTTCATCATCTTTGTGATAGGCATACCACCTGCGATCCACTCTTCAGCTGGCTTAGAGATATTGGAAACCTTAGAGAGGTAACCTGTGAAACCATACTGGATGAGCATGAATGCATTGAAGCCCAATGAGTAGCAGTAGTCAGCGTCGAAGTTAGATGGGAATGCACAACGTCCCTCATAACCGAAGAAGTGATGCTGAGCACCGAACTTGCCCTTGTATGTGCCTGCTTC
>JAGCGE010000251.1 GCA_017649745.1 Clostridiales bacterium
ACAAAGACAGGTGAAGAACGTTCGATGGAATTCATCATCGGAGTATCGTTGTTCGCGTTCTCTATCGCACTCGGAGCCGCATTTATCTCAATGAAGATAAAAGAAGATTAAAGGTCAAAGATGCTGATCTGCTTGTCTTCTTCAGGCAGATCATGCATATACCTGAAGCACTCGTCAGGTTCACATATTATGCCGTGCTCGCGGCATGTGCGAGTGAAAAACCTCATCAACTCACGTGACTTGGGACTCGGGACCTCATATGAATCACCATAGGTAGAGATGTACTTCTGCTTAAGACCCGGAAAATGCTTATCAAGCGCGGCATAGAAGTATTCCCTGTCCCCGTCCCTTAACGTGAGACCCATATCAAAACAGATAATAGCCTTAACCTCGGCTTTTATACACTCATCAAGGATAGCCTTAATATTTTCTTCAGTATCATTGATGAATGGAAGGATCGGAGTAAGCCAGACGACCGTCGGTATGCCCCGGTCCTTCATTATGTTTAGAACTTCTATCCTTCGTTTTGTATTACACACATTCGGCTCCAGGATGCTGCATAGCTCATCATCATAAGTCGTGAGCGTCATCTGAACAACGCACTTTGCCTTCCTGTTTATCTCATCAAGAAGATCGATGTCGTCCAGTATCCTGTCGGATTTCGTCTGGATCGCCAGGCCGAACCCATACTTGGAGATGACCTCAAGGCACTTACGTGTCATTCGAAGATCCTTTTCGCAATGCATATAAGGATCAGACATGGAACCGGTTCCGATCATGCATCTTTTTCGCTTAGACCTAAGGGCTTTCTCGAGAAGTTCAGGCGCATTCTGCTTTACCTCTATATCTTCGAAAACATGCTTAAACTGATAACAAAGGCTTCTGCTGTCGCAATAGATGCATCCGTGAGTACAGCCGCGGTAGATGTTCATACCGTAGCTGCCGTTTTTCCCGGTCAATATTCCCTTAGCTTCTACAAAATGCATTTATTTACGCTCCTGAACGCCTCAAATTCCATACATTTATCATCCAATTACTTACAATCTTATCACAACACGTTGTGCTATAATCTTTCGGTACTTTCCTAAGGAGGAATAACATGAAAAATAACAGATATATCATAAAGCTCGCTTCTATTGCAGTTGCCGCAACAACACTTGTTTCATTTACCGCTTGCTCTTCTAAGACAGAAGAAACAGAAGAATCAGTAGAGATAACTGAAGAAACAGTTTTAGATACAGTGGAATCAGAAGAGACTAAAGAAGCAGAGGATGCTGGTCTTGACGTAAGAGTTATCGAATCACCTGATGATCCAATCTTCGACGAATATGAACTCACACCTGATGACTATCAGGATCTTCTCGATGATGCTGAAAAGGCTCAGACACCTAAGGAAGACGATTACTATTCCGTAGCAACAGACAAGTCTACTAAGGAAGTCGAAAAATTTATGGAAGAAGTCGTTGAAATGGTACAGAACAACGATGTCGACGCAATAGTTGAAAATGCAACTTTCCCATTCTACCTTGTTGGCGTAGAGTACAACGATGCTGATTCTCTTAAAAAAGCTCTTGAAGCAGATGATTCCGTATTGATGAACACGGATTTTGTAAAGAAGGTATTGGCAGAAGACCCACACGATCTCAGCGCTAATTCACAGGGCATCTTCCTTGGTGACGGCGAGATCTGGATAAGATCCGTTATCGACGATAATTCTGGCGAACAGGTTCTCAAGATCTGCACTTTCAACGGAGTTTGATCTAACTTAATATTCGAGTAGCGGGCCAAATTCTTCCAAGACGATATTTGGTCCGCTAAAGTTGTCTTTATCACTTATACCAGTGCATAGCATATGCATACAAGAAACTATTTACTTCAGCCACAAACAAATCCTTATTAATCCTGCATCCACCAATAACATTTACAAATCTGACATCCTTGTCGCTAATTTTATTATTCCAGGATATTTCGACACAATCTCCTATCATCTGAAAATATACATCAGACAATATAGCTCCAGCAGATGCAGTATGCCATCTGTGGCGAAGATTCCACTCATCTAACTTATCATAATATGCATCAAATTCATCAAGATCATCAGAATCAAAAGTTCTGGAATTCTCATCTTTAATAGCAGCATATTCTCCGTCAACATCTATCGGATATGGATCCTCTTTCATGTTATCAACAAAGTTTCTAAGCCACATTACAAGTTCTTCAAGATCCCAACGCGTAGTAAAAATTCTTCCATTTCTTGAGTATTCTAATATATTCTTTCCATTTACCAACATTGAAATCTCAGTTTCACGAGAATCATCCATAAAAGTATAAGCGATCGCAAATGTTGTATTAGTATTATTCATCTTTCTTTCCTTTCCTAAACTTATTGTATTCTGCACGAGTAATCTTTCCGTCTATTAGCATTCTTTTGAGTATGGAACTAGGCACATCTCGTGGTGAAGACACCTTATATGCGTGATACCCATTTTCAGGAGTATTATCCGGCTGAAATTTAACTATGATTCCATCATCAGTTATATTATAAACTTGTTTTCCGTCTTCATACCCATTCTCCAACAGTTTCTGTCCCTCCTCTTGGGTCCTAATCGGATTTTCCGAACCCCAGTTATGTCCTGGTTGATGCTTTTGCGTCGGCTTATATTGCGGTTCATGTTTCGAATTTGCTTCATTTTCCTTCTGTTTTGATACATATTTCTCTTCATCTATACTTTTTTGAGGAGAACCACGAGTCCCATTACATAAACCAGAATCTTTAGTTGACGCCATTCTTATTACCTCCTATCAAACGATTTCTAAGAAGAAGCTGATTGTCTGGAATCTGTATATCTATCCCTTTATCAATGGCATATTTAAAACACTTAAGAACCTTAGCCTTATCAGGTGATGCAGTATTTACGATAATAGATTTAAGATCAGGCAGATTATCAACTGTATATTTAATCATTTTCAAAAATACTTCCATCTGTTTGGGATCACCCATCGGGCCCTTTGCATTTACAGCTACAACATTACAGTCCTCCATTCCATCCAGCATATGTTGCATATCAATATCATTAGCACAAGACACCAATGGAATAACAATTGCATCTGTATTCATTGTTAACCATACGGAGAAAATTCTCATTTTGAAATGTCTGTAATTATTCTCTTCGACACAATTATCGCCGCACTTTGACACATCAGGAGTAATGATATATCTTAATCCCTTGAATCTTTCCCTGTAAAAATCTTGCAATTCTTTTACGCCATAGTAAATGGCGCTCCACAAGCCATACAAACCATCAAAACAGATATCATATTCAAAAAATCCTAAAGCTGTACTTGGAGTTTTAAAATAAAGTGATGGTTGATTGTATTCTGCTATAAAATCTATGGTTGGAACTTCTTTGCATCGAATGTAGGGCATATCTAAATCACCTATTTTAGGAGTTAGATTGGTATAATCCACCATAGAAAGATTTAAGAGTTTTTTTAGATTTTTCTTCTTTTTCATGGTTTTCAACCTCCTCGTTTTCGACATCTATTTCTTTCATCATAGCAACTATAATTGACTTGTCGATTCCCCTAATGTATCCTTTATTAAAAAGGAGAAAAATAAAAAATGGAATTAAACGGTTACCTTAGACAAGTTGGATCTAAAGTTAGGGACATAAGAAAAGAATTTAATATGACTCAAATAGAGTTTTATAAAAGAATGTTTCCAAACAAAGAAACAACAACAGAAAACATTAAGAAAAAGATGAACTCAATCGAAAAAGGAAAAATGAAATCTTTTGATTTTGATTTTTTCTTAACAATGTGCAAAACTTTCGAGTTAAGTGCAGATTACGTGCTTGATATAGAACCTAAATATGAAAATCATGATGTTGATTTTATTTGCAGTTATACAGGTTTAAATCCCCAGGCGGTTAAATATCTTCACCAATTGAACCGAAACGCAAACGTTGAAATTGATAATGCTGAATCGGGATATTTTATTGACAGTTTTAGATTAGAACAACTATTGAACAAGCAAACAGGAATTATCTACTTGAAGATAATCAATCTTCTTCTTCAAGATACTGAAAAAAAACAACCCTCAAAATTCAACATACTTCATTCTTTATATCTATTATGTATGGCTAAACCAACTGAAGTAATAGGTCATAAACTTGATTTATCATTATCAGATTCTGATAATCAAATGGTAAGGCTGTATCCTAGTGATACTATTTGTATCAAAGATGAAAATGGTATTTGGTACGGAGCAGATGCATCTGAATTATTAAAACAAAAAGCAAGAAAACAACTAGAACTAGATATTGATCAACTTGTTATACAAATGAAAAGCAAATAATAAGCTTATAAATTCACACTTAATTCCTCAATCTCTTATATATTTCCCCACAAAAATGTTGTAGGCTAATCTGTATGGAGGGATATTAGATGCAAACACGTAAAGGAATATCAATATTAGGCTACGGCTGTATGCGCTTCTCGCAGAAGAACAACAAGATCGACTTTGATAAAGCCGAGAAAGAATTTATGCGTGCATATGAGTTGGGAGTCAATTATTTCGATACCGCCTACATCTACCCGGGAAGCGAAGATGTCGTCGGAAGGATCGTCGAGAAGAACAACATCCGTGACAAGATCAATATCGCAACTAAACTTCCACAATATATGGTCAAGAACCTTGCTGGTATCGAAAAGTATTTTAACGAGGAGTTAAAGCGCCTCAGGACCGACTACATCGATTATTACCTGATGCACCACATGACAGACTATGCTCAATGGGAAAAGCTCGTTGAACTAGGTATCATCGATTGGATCAATGAGAAAAAAGCGTCAGGTCAGATTAGAAATGTAGGTTTCTCTTTCCACGGCAAGACAGAGAATTTCCTTAAGATACTTAATGCTTACGATTGGAATATGTGCCTCATCCAGTATAACTACATGGATGAACACACACAGGCAGGTAAAGCAGGTGCACAGGCAGCTGCTGCCAAGGGCATCCCGCTGATGATAATGGAACCGCTTCGTGGAGGTAAGCTCGTCGATCTTCTTCCGGAAAAAGCTAAGGAAGAGATAAAGAACGATCCTCACGGATGGACACCTGCTGAATGGGCTTTCAGATGGTTATGGAATCAAGATGAAGTCACCTGTGTATTATCCGGAATGAACTCTATCGATATGGTAGAAGAAAATTGCAGGATCGCTTCAGAAGCGACTGCCGGTTCATTCACTGATAAAGAATTCGATATGATCAACAAGATCAAAGAGATCATCGCTGAGACAACGAAGGTCAACTGTACGGGTTGCAGATACTGCATGCCGTGCCCTAAAGGAGTAAATATCCCTGGTATTTTCTCGTGTTATAACCATATGTATTCTGAAGGAAGATCATCAGGAAGACTAGAGTATTTTCAGACAGTGGCATTATCGCTTGAACCTGCGGATGCGACTCAGTGTGTGGGATGCGGTAAGTGTGAGAAGCACTGCCCTCAGAACATCCCGATAAGAGAGAAACTTAAGGAAGCAGACAAGAAGTTAAGGCCGCTTCCGTATAAAGTTGGATATAAGGTAGCCAAAAGATTCATGATAGGTAAAAAGAAAGATGCAAGAAGTACTAACGACCAGTGATAAGGAACTATTAACAAGAGAGATTTTAAGAGAAGATTATAGCAATTACATGGCAGGAAACAGGATAGTGAGTATCGTACTCATTGTCTTCATGGTGATCGGTATCGCGTTTTTCCTGACATTCCTGCTACTGGCTTTAAGAAAGCGAAAGAGCAATAACGATAGAACAAGAAGACTCGCAAAAACATGGATCGTTCTTATGTCGATCGGAATGGGAGTATTCGCAACAGGATTATGCGTATTTGCTATTCCCTACTCTATCCACACATTTAATGCCAAACCGTCTAACTGTCATTTCGAAGAAGTCTATATAGAGGATGCCGTGAAGGAGAAGAAAAACACGGCTTCAAGTATTTCACGAAAGAGTGCACCATCAGGTGAAAGATACGTAAAATACTTCATCACCGATGACGATGAAAAGATCTATGTATCCGATTCACAATTTAAAGAATACGACGGACCCGGAACATATTATCTCGGCATGACAAATGACGGAGTCATCTTCAGCATATATAGCGGCGATGACTACGAATTGGACGATTGATCAGCCCTTGAACCAGATAACGCTCGGATCTATGCTGTGAGGATCTTTCGATGAAGTCCTGAGCATCATGGCAGCAAGCTCAGAAGTCATCTTATTGATGATCTCAGTTACTCCCTGAGCGCCTTCCTCCTTAAGCGGATCCATAAGTTTCTTACCGACAGTTACAAGATCTGCTCCTGAAGCAAGTCCCTTGAAGCAATCAAATCCTGTCTCGAATCCACCGTCAGCGATGAGGATAAGATCGTCTCCGATTTCTTCTCTGATGTCAGGAAGGAGCATAACAGGCGGAACTGCGCAGCGCATAAGTCCGTTATGATGGCTAAGGATTATTCCCTTACAACCAAGATCACGAGCCAAGATAGCGTCACGGACGCTGAGCGCGCCTTTTATAAAGAACGGAAGATCAGTATATTCTACATATTCACGAAGCTCGCTATAAGTAGGAAGCTTCATCTGTTTTCCCATAACGACGGAGTCTTCAGGATCATTAACATTCGGTGCATGCTCTACATCCATTCCTACTGCGAAAGCCTTATGCTCTCGTGCAAAATCGAGTCTTTTGAAGATCTCGTCCCTGTCGGCATACGGCTTGATTATCTTCATAACCTTCGCACCTGTATTAAGGACTTTCTCGAACTCGTCGTTATCACCCATTCCGATGCTGACGAGAGCTCCTGCTTCATTCGCACCTTCAGCCATTCCGACAAGATCTATGTGGCTTAATGCCGCCGTCATGATCGGCGTACGAAATTCTGTTCCGAGGATCTTCACCTTAGTAGATGGTTTAGTAGCACCGATGATGCGGCTCTCCACGAGCATGCTGTCTAAATAATCTCTCGCGATCTTAATTGAATCTTCGTACATTAGAGGACCTCCAATCCGGCTTTTTCCGCTGCTTGTAATACGTAGTTAAATGCTTTCTCATACTTTTCGAAAGTATCCATGTGCTCCAGAAGTATCGCACCATTCGAAGGCAGGTATCTGTCAAGGATCTTAAGGACTTCAGGGTAATCGAGCATTCCCTCGCCCGGCGGACACTCATCTATATGCGTCGTGTAGGCCGTCAGATCCATCTTGCTGTCCTTGATATGCGTGCTCTTTATATATGGTGCTAATTCTCGAAAACACTCTTCAATGAAATCGAGTGACTTCAGAAATCTTCTCGGTGAATTGATCATGTTGACAAAATCCATATGCACCGCGAACATCTCTCGATCGACATCTTCGATGAGCTTTTTATATACATCAGGTCCGTCAGGGATCATCCAAGGCATCGGCTCCAAACAGTAATAAGCTCTCGTCGGTCTAACGTCATCGATGATGCTTCTAACCGATCTAACGATCTCGTTATAAGTAGCTTCGGTATAGTTCGAAATATCAGCAGCATCCCAGCAAAGATTACTGTGCGTTCCCGCGATATTAACACAACATGAAATGCCAAGGTCATCAGCTAGTTTAAGCTGTCCCTTGGCATAATCGATATTATCCGAAATTAAAGTATTTCTCCACACGCCGATCTCACTGATGAGCACATTATTACGCTCACAGATCTTAACGTATTCATCAATAATGTCCTTAGGATCAAGGTAATTAAACGGCGCAGTAACAGCCTTAAAGCGCGACTTTAACAACAATTCTTCCCACGAAGAAGGAGAATCGTAATTGCCTGTAACAGTTCCTCCAAGAAGCATAGCTCAGCCTCCGATCATATCTTCATATAGATTATGATACCATTCGAAAAAAAGAGTGTATGTCAAATTCAGGCATAATAGTTATAAGTACTCGTACTCATCAACCGTAACAGTTGTCTTGCCGTTATCTACGGTCGTAGTAGTTAAGGAAGTCTTACGGCCTTCACTGTCATACTGATATTCTACGACCATGTTCATACCGATATTCTCAGCATCCGTCTCACATCGAACCAAAAGTCCGTTATCGTCATATTCATAACTGATCACAGCTTTATTGCTGGAATTAGCCATCTGGTTTATCTCATTAATTACCCTGCCCTCAGAGTCATACTCAAATGAGATAACAAAGAAGAGCACCTCTGTATCAAGATTCGTAGAAGTCTTGTAATGGGATTCAGTTGAAACATTATCACCGTCATAGACATATTCGATCCTCTCGACTGTCTTATAATCGTCAGCCTCATGATCGATCCTTGTTGTCTTTTTCTCGACAAGCTTGCCATTGTCGTAAGTGTATATAGTTTCTATATCGCTCGTGTATGAAGCTGAACTGTCGCTCACATAACTGCCGTGTCCGATCTCGCTTACGAGATTACCGTCACTATAGGTATAATCCGTAGTTACATCGCCATTGAACTGACCATATGTCTTCTCCTGACTCTTGATCAGGTTATCACCTTCATAATCATAAAACAGCTCTGATTCGAGCTTGTCGTTCTTGCATGCAGCTTGATAGATTACTTTTCCCTGTTCATCATATCTCTCAATACCACGAAGAGACTTGCTGCCGTCTTCTCCTACTCTGTAGATATAGACCTGATTGCCAATAGTCTCAGCAGTAGTTGTTTCAACAGTTGATTCAATAGTCGTTTCTGTGGTAGTCGTCTCTTCTTCCGTGATCAAGGTCGTTTCAGTTACTTCTGAAGTCGTCTCTCCTGTTTTCTTGTCGGAACAAGCAGATATAGAAACTGCTATCGTAAGTGCAGCAGCAAGAAGTCTAAATAATTCATTTTTCATGAACTAACTCCTGTTATTAGCCGTTATTAACGACTTTCTCGTTTTCGAAAAGCTTACCTACAATGAAAACGCCGATACAAGCGACAAGGATATTAATGATACATACAGGTATTAACGCAACAAGTGAATAATCCATCTCGAGAACGTCCTGCATAACCATTACGGAGTTCCATACAGGTATGAAATAATTCTTAAAGCCAAAGTCAGATATGATCTTCGAGAAGCCTTCTGTAGAACTTAGAAGTGACGGGATCATAACGATGAAGATAAATGCAGGAGCAATGGTTGTTGCCTGCTTAACGTCTTTGGAAAGAGTCGATACGATAAGAAGTCCTGCCGACAAAACGAAGAGCGCTGTAACTACACTAACAAAAAGCGCAACATATGCCGATATTCCGTATCCCGCACCTGAGCTCATCTCCATAGCATCCGCTATTCGTGGCAGCGACACGGCCATACCGATGAATGACGATATACTC
>JAGCGE010000252.1 GCA_017649745.1 Clostridiales bacterium
ATGACTGTGAGAAGATTATCCTTCCCATATCTCTTTCGAACGGAGTCCTGATAAAACAAGGATCTTCAGGTCTTTCTCGGCCCCTTGTGTCGGCTGTCTTGAAGGCGAACGGCGAGAGATTCTTCTCTCTTGCATCCCTGAGTATCCTTAAATACTCGGTATCCTTCTCGTTCTTTATGAGGAGCGGCTCGAATTCGATACCGCTGAATTCATCCTTAAACATATCGAACAAACTGTTCTCCGACATAGGTACCTCTTTTCCGACGTCAGACTATCTTAAGTCCGGCTGACTTCGCCAGCATATTCTTAGTCATTCCGTCAAAGTCTATAGTAACGAGGCAATCACCTGCAACAGGTTCCGCCTTTACTATTGTACCCTCTCCGAATCTGTCATGCAAAACTTTAACACCGACACTAAGCTTCGAAGGATCAAAAGATGAGGCGCTCTCTTTTTTCTTAGTTCCGCTAAATCCTGAAGAGAGCATTGATGAGATCTGCTTTACGGAATCTACCCTCACCTGAGGCTTAGGCGGTTCGACCGGCTTAACAGGTTCTCTCTTGCTGCCCATCTTGTAGATAAGCTCAGGAGGTATCTCACGCAGGAACCTTGAAGGAGCATTACATTGCGTCTGTCCGAAAAGGAGTCTGTTACGTGTGAGCGTAATGAACAGATTCTTCTTTGCTCTTGTTATCGCAACATACATCAGACGTCGTTCCTCTTCCAGATCGGTTTCTGATGTAATGCACTTATAGCTAGGGAAGATACCTTCCTCCGAACCTATAAGGAATACCGAGTTAAACTCCAGACCCTTGGCACTGTGGATAGACATCATCTTGACCACATTATCGCCTTCTTCATCCTCATCACCGGAAGCATATAGAGCAGCTGTCTCAAGATAAGCACTAAGAAGTCCTTCGAGAGTATCGATGCTTCGAGTCTCCCTTTCAAGATAAGGATCTTCAGCAGAAAGATCAGGCTCATCTTCAGCATTTCTTCTCGACTTCTCGAACTCGATCGCTTCTGTCAGGAGCTCTTTTAAGTTCTCGACTCGGTCGATAAGTTCGCCCTTCGTCTCTCTTTGAGCAATAACGTCATCAATGATACCCGACTTATTCTCTACATAATCGATATATTCGGAGAATGTCTTCTCATTCTTATGGAGTTCTTCTCTCATAGTCTCGATAAGTCCGTAGAAAGCATGAAGCTTACCTGCTGATCTGCTAAGTTCAGGGAAATCGAAAGCATCCCTACATATCGTGAGGCATCCGACACCATTATCTATCGCGAGTTCTCTTACCGTATCTACTGTCGTATCACCGATACCTCGCTTAGGCACATTGATTATCCTCTCGAAAGCAAGATTGTCTCTTCCGTCAGCGATAACTCTCAGATATGCGAATACATCCTTGATCTCCTTACGATCATAGAATCGCATGCCGCCGTAGATCTTAAACGGAATGCCTTTTTGACGAAGAGATGTTTCAAGCGAACGGGAAAGAGCATTCATCCTGTAGAGGATAGCGATCTCGTTAAAATCGCATTTACCACTCTCCTTAAGTCTCACTATCGTACTCGATACAAAGTCAGCTTCGCCCTGCTGGGAATCAGCATTCATAAGGATAAGCGGATCACCCTTGCCCTGATCGGTCCTCAAGGCCTTAGACTTTCTGCTCTTGTTATTCTTGATAACGCAGTTAGCTGCATCAAGAATATTAGAAGTCGATCTGTAGTTCTGCTCGAGCTTAATGACCTTCGCTCCCTTAAAATCCTTCTCAAAACTCAGGATCATCCTGACATCAGCACCTCGGAAAGAATAGATAGACTGGTCATCGTCACCAACAACGCAGATATTCTTATGAGCATCCGACAGGAGCTTAACTGCCATATATTGAGCCTTGTTAGTATCCTGATACTCGTCGACCATGATGTACTTAAACTTATTCTGATAAAAAGCAAGTACCTCAGGATCACTCTTAAGAAGCTTGACCATATAGAGCAGTATGTCATCAAAGTCCATACTGTTATTCTCGAAAAGCCTGGTCTGATATCTCTTATATACCTTAGCGGCATTCATCCTGTATGTATCATGAGCGGCAAGCTGCTCATATTCCTCAGGACTGACCATATTATTCTTCATGCTCGATATCTCGAACTGAAAATTCCTTGGCTTATATAATTTCTCAGGGATCTCAAGTTCCGCCATTATCTGCTTGATGAGCTTTATCTGATCATCAGTATCTACGATAGTAAAAGCCGAAGTAAAGCCAAGACACTCTGCATGTCTTCTTAAGATCCTGGCAAAGATAGAGTGGAAAGTTCCGCTCCAGATATATCTCGAGCTGTCACCAACGAGTTTATTGATTCGCTCCTTCATCTCGTTAGCAGCCTTATTTGTAAAGGTAATAGCAAGTATAGAACTAGGAGCCACATGATGTCTCTTCATCATATAAGCTATACGGTAAGTTATAACTCTTGTCTTACCTGAACCAGCACCTGCGAGTATGAGCAACGGTCCATCCAGATGCTCTACCGCCATCTTCTGCTCAGGATTAAGACCTTCCAGAAGTTCAGAACCAAGATCATCATCCGATCCCTGATCAAGATTCTCTTCAAGGTCTCTTATCAGATCAAAATCGCCATATTCATTATCAAACGCGTCCAAAACAATTCTCCAATACACTTATACTTTCTGTTCGAAACATTATACCATAATGACACGAATATTTGTTTGTTTTCGTCATTCGGATAATTGACACGATAGACTATATCACACTTAATGTCTCAATAATCGAACAATAATGAGAACTGCCGCACCGAAGCACGACAGTCCCTCCATTGACCTCACATAGATCGATATATTGTTTCGTTTGTGAGTTTTAAATTAGTTTTCGATCTGCATCTTCCCCCCGCAAACCACACTTCATTTCTAAAACAAAAATATAACAGACTCGGGATAATGTCAAATATATGACAATAAAACAATAAAAGTATCGGCGACCCTCTATTGAAGATCGCCGAAGTTTTTATCTTGTTATCGCA
>JAGCGE010000253.1 GCA_017649745.1 Clostridiales bacterium
TGATACAACGTGTACCTTCTGACCTACTCTAAACTTGCCAGTTTCGGAACCATACTGATCCTCATACTCTGGAAGATAGTGAAGATCCGCTGCAGCACATTCAATAGTAGGAATATCTGTGTTCTGTTCTACCAGCCACTCGCATGCTTTCTGGAAAAGCTGATCTTTATCATAAATATCCGACCATTCTTTCTGCTTAAGAACACGACCATACTTGTGTATACCTTCCGGATTAGTAGGATCCTCGGCTCCAACAAAGACGATCTCATCTTCTCCTTTAACATGTCGACATCCATTTACAGTCTGGGTGGCTACGTTATTAACAAGCAAATCGTCACCACCTGTCGGGATCAGAACGGTACAAATATCCGCTCCATTCAGGTCCTGAGCAATGTCAAGCATGTTTAAACCGAACTGAACAGGCTGATCACTACGCCCCTGAAGGTCTGATACCCAGTCAATATACCTTAACCACTCAGTAGGATCTTCCGGATTTCTCTCTTTTCTGAGAATGAAATATCCTCCGTCCGTATCAAGACAATATCTCTGAAGACATTCTGCCGTAGTTTCATAGTCAACTTTCCTGTATACAGGAACATCATCAACCGTGAAATTACCAGGATATATCTTTCTGTTTGACGCAACCTGAAGATTGTGCATGTCAATAATATCTTCGAAGAACTGTCTTAATGTGGTGTTCTTAAGCTTGTATTCCTTGGGCCTCTGAACAGAATCGTTAAAATATGCGAGAGCGCCCTCACAAATAACCTTCTTCTGATTGTTCCAATCCCTGGTTACCTGTAAAGGACGCCCAAACCATATAATATCATCGTCTTCATAGACATCTACTTCATCCACAAACACATTAGGCTTGTCCCACTGAATATGTTCAGGAGGTAATGTGAAGTTTAGACTTCCTGCGGAGTTAAGCTCGATCTCTAACGAAGGACTAATTACGGAATTGTCAAGATCAGTTCCGTAAATATCCTCGTTATTAATACAAATCCTATAAATCATAGTGACTTACCTCGCTCATACTCTATTTTAATGTAACCATTACCTACAAAATATAGAATGTTCGGGCCTCTGTGTAACGTGAATGAGTTATCTCCTGATGTGATCCATTCATAAGGAACTGGTGAGTTGTACACATCAAAGTTGTTACGAATGACAGCATACAGATCAGTCTCATCGGCGCACTTAAACACCTTCATCTGTGAAGTGCTGTTAATAGTGCACACTATAGGAGTATCGCTATCATTAAGAATCGTATGGCATTTGTAGTTGAATACATTGAACGATCCGTAATAAATTGTATTAGTAAACAAGCTATTCCACTTCCACTGTTCTGTTGTCGTAGATCCAATAGGATACTTGAAAGGATCTAGATTATAACTAATGTTGACAGTAGAAAAGTCCTGTGCTCCAAACTGACCGGAAACAGTAAGTCTACCTTGGTAATAGTAATCCGGATCGTCGACTAACACTATCTTATGCTTCTTACCGTGAAGAGTGTTTAAAATATCCGAATAAAGCTCAGGCCAATTGAAGTGACCGTTTTCCACTATGAATTGCCATGATCCAGTACGATTAGCGTACCGGGGTTTACCCGTCAGGACTTCTGTGTAATCCAGTTGTCCATCGGCCCCCGGTACATTAATGTACTCCTCCTTAACGGAGGGAGCGGCAACAAACGGTCTACTTGTAGGGGCCATCTTCCATTTCTTCCAGGTATTTATACCAGAAATTTCAATGGCGTGCTCACCATTATAGACAAAGTCGCCCATTGCTTAGTACCTCCCTCTTCCGTTAACGAGTGCTTTTGTTCCAAACGCTACGTCCATAGGCTCGATCAACTCACCTACCAATGCACCAGTGTTCATCACAACCTGCATTCCGGACATAGCTGTCTGAAGATTCGAAATATCATCGCGCATCGTATCGATTGCATCGACAACATCATCGTTATTAATACTCTTGATAGCTTCTGTAAGCTCATCTATGCTATCCTGAGATACACTCTGCCTAGGTTCAACACCAGACAAACTAGCTGTAACACCCATAGCGTAGTCACGATCGAACAAACTGTCGATGTTTCTATAGCCATTTTGAATTTCGCTAAGATCCATCACAGGACGAACTACAGGAGCATCAACACCGTTCAAGAAATTCTCTGAAGAATTCTGAATTGCCTCCTTCATGGGATCAATTATTGAGTTGGTAAGGTCTTCACTGGATTCAGACACAGAAGACGAGAACTTTTCAAGTCCCTGAGCGATACCCTGGTCGAAGTACATACCTATTTCAGCACCCACCTGAGAAGGTGAATGGATTCTCAACCCACGAAGAATAGGTCCAAGAATGGCACTAATAAGTGCATTAGCTGCGGCTGACAGTGAGTTGTAGCTGGAATTAAGTCCATTTACAATACCCTGGACAAAGTTCTTACCAATGTTGATACCAGTCGATCTTGACAAATGTGCAGAAAGATTGGTATAAACACCTGTGCTCAACGAAGTAGCCGTAGAAAGTAAACTTGATCTCTGATCATTGAAACCGGAAATAACTGCCGAAATCATAGCTCTTGCTACTGTTCTGATTCTACTTGTAGCGGTGACAAACTTCTGTACAAAGTCGTCAACCGTATCTGTAGCGATCAGATTCATACCAGTAGCCAACTGAACCAAACCGGATGCGTTTATCTCCGAAATATCTTTTGAAATCTGAGACAGATCCTTAAGTCCGGTAATAACTGCTCCGAGCTTAAGTGTATTAATATCTTTCGTATTATCAGCAAATTTGCTTACACCCTTGGCAAAGTCTTTCATGTTATCACCAAGATCAGAAAGATTTGTACTGTCATAGGAAGAAGGTATCCCAACCATAATAGCCTGAACTGCTCTTACTATGGTTTCAGTCTTAGTATCGATGCTGCCATTAATACCAGACACAAGTCTTGAATAATGAGCAATAGGCCTGCCAAAGCTAGCCATCTCTTCGCCAAAGGCAGTGAGACCATTATCTCCGGTAAGCTTCTGTACCCATCCTCCACTAGCAGGTATCGCATTACTAAGACCAATCATCTGCTCAGTAACTTTAGTAGCAGCTTCAACCTTCTCGAAATCAAAGTTGACATTGGATATAGAATCAACGAATTTACTAAGACTCTCACCATAAGGAGCTAGCTCTTCGCCAAATGCAGCGAGGCTGTTACTACCGGTGATGGATTCAAGCCAACCTCCGCTCTTAGGTACTCCGTCAGCCATCTGAGTAAGTCGTTCAGTAGCTGCTGCTGCACCTTCGACATCATCTAAAGTAACACCTTCTACATCTGTAGCAAAATCGCTCAAAGGCTTTCCATACGCAGCAAGTTCCTGCCCAAATGAAGCAAGACTGTTTTGTCCAGTAAGACTCTGTAACCATCCGCCTTCCTTAGGAACGGTCTTGGCTATCTCTGTAAGCCTCTCAGTCGCTTTAGCTGCGCCCTCAATATCTTTTCTAGTAACTTCTCGTACAGTCATAGCAAAGAATTTAAGAGGCTCACCATAAGCGCTGAGCTCTTCACCAAACTCTGCTAAACTGCTTTCGCCAGTTACTTTCTGTAACCATCCTCCGCTATTAGGAAGATCATTAGTAATTTCTATCAGACGCTTAGTAGCTTCAATAGCTCCCTTAACATCTTTAAACTTGACATCCTTAACATCATCTGCAAAAGACTTCAATGAAGGACCATAGTCAGCCAATTCTTCACCAAACGCAGAAATACTGGATTCACCAGTAAATAGCTCAAATATGCTACCGGTATTAGGTACATCTTTTGTCATGGTAATCAACGCAGTAGTAGCATCGATCGCACCATCAAGATCTGTCTTATTAATACCAGCAACTTTCTCTGAAAATATCTTTAAATATGGTCCATAATCTGCAAGTTCTTCACCGAAATCTGCAAGACTGTTATCACCTGCAAACAGAGAAGCAAGACCGCCTGTATTAGGAACATCACCAGCTGCTTTAACAAGATCAGCTGTAGCTTTCATAGCCGGTTCAAGTGATGTTGTATCAAGATCAGCAACTTCTTGCGAGAATTTAACAAGATTAGGAGCATAGTCAACAAGCTCTTCACTGAAATCAGCAAGGCTGTTCTCACCAGTGATAAACGATACGAGACCACCTTTATTAGGAAGATCCCCAGCTGCCTGAGCCAGGAGTAAGGTTGCCTCTGCTGCGCCTTTAACTGTATCTGCCTCAAGACCTTCAACAGCTTTTGCAAACTTCATGATCTTAGGACCATACTTGACAAGCTCTGTGCCGAAGTCAGCAAGGCTGTTCTCACCAGTAATAAGACCTACAAGGCCTCCAGAATTAGGAAGTTCAGAAGCTGCTTCAGCAAGAATCAAAGTGGCCTCTGCTGCACCTCGAACTGCATCCGGATCAATACCATCAACATTGAGAACAAATTCTCTAAGTTCAGGACCGTAATCAAGTAACTCCTTACCAAACTCCGCAAGGCTGTTATCACCTGTTATAGCCTGTAAGAAACCACCGTGATTAGGTAATTCACTAGCTGCAGCACACAAATATAAAGTAGCTTCAGCAGCACCCTTAACAGCGTCTCTATCGATGTTCTTTACCTGATCGGCAAACGAAGCCAACATAGGAGCAAAGGCGTTAATCTCTTCACCAAACTGAATCAAACTCGATCCGCCGGTAAACCAGGATGCAATACCTTCAATAATTTCAGCTCCCGTAAGCGCAACAATAACACCTGCAAGTGTTGTAATTCCATCAAATATAGAACTATCAATCTGCTTAGCTCCGTCGATGAATCCCTGGAGATTGTACATAAATGTAGACAAATCCTGACCCATCTGAGGAAGCTTAGATACAAATCCTGCAGCTATACCACCAATAATACTGCCAATAAACTCGCCAATAATACCACCGATCTTGACCAGGAGCTCTCCGCCTTCATCAATAAGCCACGAAAGACCTGGAATCTGTGCCAAACCGCCAAGTATAGCAAATATCGCTGCAAGTTCGACTACTACTACGCCAACTGCAAGAACGCCCTTCATGGCGGCCTTTGCTACATAGCCAGCGACAGCGAAAATTGCCATCATTTCAGCCACCATTTTGAAACTCTCTAAATTGGCTGCAAACTTACTTGTATCAAGACCATTCATCATGTCGACGATAGCCTGTAAGAATGCTCCAAAGAAGTTCTTTACAGCGTTTAGAAGATCACTCATACGATTTGCAAGTCCATTGATCACTCCGATGATGAAGTCAATAAGCAAATCTATGATCTGAGGCGAATACTGGACAAGTCCTTCCAGTAACATTATTACTATCTGAAATACGCCGTTAATGATAGTGTCACCGTTCTTAACAAGTTCATCAATAGTAGTAGACAATACTGTTAGTATAGTCTTCACTATCAAAGGAACGCACTCTATTATCACGTTGCATATAGCTTTAATTATAGCTATTGCCGCATTTGACAATGCAGTAACGCTATTAGCTATAGTAGTAAGTATACCAATAATAAGTATGTTAAGAGCAGCAATAATACTTGCTATAGAAGCATCTAATGCTACTCCCAATGCAGTAAGACCTACGGAAATAGCAGTAAGTCCTGTACCAACTAAGGTCATAGCAAGACCGACAACTGCTAAAGCTGCTGCCAATTTAAGCATAGTGCTTATAGTAGCAGGTCCTATAACTCTAGCTGCGACGGCAAATATCGCTACTATTCCGCCAAGAGCAATCAAGGCTGTAAGAACTCCTTTAAGCCCTGTCAACGACATCGCTGCCAAACCAACGGCAA
This sequence comes from Clostridiales bacterium, assembly GCA_017649745.1. Next base: position 5,828 of record JAGCGE010000253.1, read on the forward strand.
GTAACGTCATTGATACAGCAAGTAAGGATAATGCTCCAGCAAACTTAGCCATTTCACCAGGTTTGATAGCTCTGACTGCAGCATAAATAATGGCCATGGCACCACCAAATGCCACTAAGCTAACAATTAAACCTTTAATGCCAAGAGCCTTCATAAGAAGAAGTGCTGCCGCCATAACAACCATTGCATTGGAAACAATAAGTATTGCTCCTGCTGTAGCCATCATCTTTGTCTCTGACATAGAAGTAAAGGCCTTGAACAATATAAGCATAGTTCCTGCGAAAGCCGCAAGACTGACAACAAGACCACCAAGTCCAAGAGTGGACATGATCTTGAGACCTATACTCATGTTAATCATGGCATTTGACATAATGAGCATCGCCGCTGCTGTCTTGATTAAAGCTTTATCACTGATACTGTTAAAAGCTTTGACGATTACTATCATTGCACTAGCAAACGCCAAGAACGCCATCGCTATGTCGTCAATACCCATGGTTCCAAATATCTTCATGGAAATACTCATCATGAGCATAGCATTTGACATGATCAGCATTGCACTGGATGCCTTCAATACTGTCTTCTCATCCATATTGTTGAATGCTTCGACAATAATTATCATTGCTCCAGCAAAAGCTATAAGGCCCAAACCAATCTCTTCAAGCTTCATGGAACCAAATATCTTCATAGAAGCTGCCATGATTACCATAGCAACTGACATGCCAAGCAAACCTGATGTGGCTTTCTTAACGTCTATGTTCTGTAATGACTGTAATGACATTATCAGAATAAACATTGTACTAGTCAGACCTGTAATAGCATTACCCATTGACTCAGAATCTATCTTGGAAAGACTCTTGAGAGCTATTGACATTATTAAAACAGCTGCTGCCATCTTAATAAGACCTTTATAAGCTTTTCCTGTAGACACGTCACCAGATGAGAGAATTTTTATAGATCCTACAAGATCTGCAAACAATGTAGTAATGACAGTTAAAGCCTCTCCCATCTTTTCAGGATCTATACTAGATAATACAAATAAGGAAGCCGTAAGAAGGGCTATAGATTTTGCAAAGTTTCCGAGAACATCTGCTTCATCTTTTTCTCCAATAGGAATAATAGAACCAACCAAACTCTTAAGTCCTTCAGCTGCCGCACCAAATATCCCTTTGGATTCTCCAAGTGCTTCCGTAGTAGCCTTTAATGCAGATCCACCACCGACAAATCCAGAAAATACTTTTCCAACAGAAGCTAATGAATTTGCAAAGCTAGCAAGGTTGCCACCTATGACAGCTAGAAGTCCACCTTTGACAAGTGTAATCAACTTATCAAAGTCTCCCTTTTCCATTGCTGTAAGAATGGAATCGATCATTCCTCCTATAGCTTTACCAATTCTCTTTGCAGCTTCCCAAATAATATTGGCTACTGGACCAAGAACAGTCTTAAATCCGTTAAATACAGCCTTTAATACATTAAATATCTTTTCTAACGGATTGAAAGCTTTAACAGTATCATCTGCAACTTTCTTGAAACCGGAAAAATCTGGCAATTTAATACTAATATTACCAAAATCTTTTAATCCATCTATAACAGAAATGATGGCATCTCTTATCCATTTGAAAGGCTCGGAAAACTTACGAGCAAAATCTCCAAGTTCTTCTCCGGATTTGCCAAGAAGTGTTCCTATTATTCTACCAATTGTTTCTAAAGGTAGAATAAATACTCTATACATTATGGCAGCAAATACTCCTCTTAAGTTATGCCCCCATTCTTCTAAATCGGTTTCAAAGTCGAAGAAATCTTCTATAAATATCTTAAAGGCATCTGTTATGCCACTCAGATCAAAACCTTCATTCAAACGAACAAAGAAATCACCGATTTTAGCAATTATTTCAAGTATTCCTCCTCCATTTATACTGTTAAATCCAGCTTTTATTACAGAGAATATACTCGAAATAACTTTCTTACCAATATTAAGAACAGCAAACACACCGTTCGCTATTCTACGGATCTTATCTAGATTCTCTTCAACCTCTACCCAAGCTTTTGCTCGATCGGCAAATTCTCTTATACCTTTCGTAATACCATAAAGAACGCTGGTAGTTTTCTGCATTCCTGTGGTAAGTTTACCATCTGGACCAACATAAGCATCGGCAAGTCCAAATACTCTTTCTTCCATTCCAAAGAAATCATTGAAAGCATCTTTAACCGTATCAACAATTTCTTTAATACTTCCCCAAATATCTGCTATGCCGCTAAACAGATCTTCACGACCGCCGGCCATAGACCATTCTTCAAGCATCTCATTTCGCTTTTCAGCACCAGATGCAAACACTTCCCATAATTCATTAGCTAAACCGGTCCAAAGCTTTTTAGCTTCTTCGTAGTCACCAAATATCAACTGAAAAGTATTCATCCAGCCAGTTGACACTGCATCCTTAGTAGCATCTATGGCTTCCTCGAAAGTTTTGGCTTCCTGCGCTGCTTTAAACGATCTTCTACCTAATTCATATGTATCATCAGAAAGTTTTTCAAACCATTCAGTAACCTCTTGTGAGGTCATTCCGGTTTCTTTCATGATCTCGTTGATGTCCAGCTCGCCAGCTTTGAACTCATCAATAGCTTCAAGCATCTGGCTAGTTGTGTCGAATGACTCGTCAAACACATCCATGGCCTCTTCAAGTACGGTTACAAAACCACCATACTTTTGAAGAGTATCCATTAATACTTCAGAAGTAAACCATCCCTTACTAAGACCTTCATTGAAATTAGTTACTGTAACTTCCTGTTTACCATCTAGAGTAGTCCAGGTATCTTCACCAGTTTTCTTAAGAGTACCCATGGCTTCTGCTGCCTGAATTACCATTTCCTTAAATTCGGCAGTTGCCATGTTAGCGTTTTCAATCGATTTCCAGTCAATAAGCTTTACAGATCCTGTAGCCAAAGCCTGTGACAAGTTATACATTGCTCGGCTTGCTTCACCAGCATTTGCACCGGAAATAGCTGCCCAGTTAGCAATACCCTGCATTGCCTCGACTGCGTCATCTAATTTAATGCCATTAGAAGTAAACTTACCGATATTATTAGTCATATCGGTGAAGTTATAAGAAGTTTCATCCGTAAACCAGTTCAATTTATCCAACTGCTCGTTTACGTATTCCATCTGTTCACCAGTATCTTCGAAATCTTTAGCTGTAGCAGCCATGATCGTCTGAACAGATGAAGTCTTTTCAGCGTATTTGTCCCAACCTTTTGAAATCTGCTTAACTGTAAGATCAGCCATCGAAAGATGGCCGAGTAAATCAGTAACAACGTCACCAACTTTAGCACCTATCTTAAGTAAGGCACCTGTTGCAATGGTTTCAAGCCATGAAAACTTCTCACCAGCATAAGTTGCTGCATTACCCAAACCAGATAAGTCGATCTTGTTAGCAGATTTGCTAAGTTCTTCGAATCCTTTTGTGGCGCCTGTGAGGTTCAGGCTATCTTCGAACTTTTCAAGAGTCGACATTGACTGTTTGACACCACTTTCAAACTGTTTGTTGTCAAACCGCATCTCAACGACGCGTTCGTCGACAGTTTTGGTCGTAGCCATTACTTTATGACCTCCTTCCACGCCTCTTCAGCCATCTGATCAAAGATTGGCTGTATCGCCGGGTCTATATAGTTCCTACCTTTAACCCAGTTTCCTCTTCCTGTTGCATGTCCGACATCCAGAATAATGGCAATATTAACGTTATTTTGAATGTTGGTATTAATGAACTGTATTGCAATCTCTCCTGTCTTGTAATCTTCTCTGATTTCAAAAGTCCAGGAGGAAGCTGTCTTACCAGTACGCTTAGGAGTCGCGTCTTGAAGCGCATTGACCCCTAAGGTACCGTACTTCGCTAAAACATTCAGGTAATCTTTACCCAATACTCTGTTAAAAAAAAGAGAATGTTTTTGAGAAGTCTCCGCGATGCTTAAATTCGATCCCAGCCATAGTTAGATCCTTTCTGCGTAGTCCAGCGAAATCCAGCCAGCGCCAGATTTAAGTCGTCCCCATCCTTTAACAGAACCCTGACCGGTTTTAACTTCAAGGATGGTAAATGCTCCTTTCCCGGTAAATTCGCCTGTAGTAGGATAGTTCGTTCCAGGACCAGTACGAATATTCAAACTATCGGTTGTGACACGAACTATAAACGGTACATCTACAACTGGTTCAGGGCTACCCGAACTATACTTGTTGTAGAACGCCATTCCAAGAGCTGCTCTCTGCTCTTCAACTGCTTCACTCTGATCAGCTGGAGCTTCATAACCATGAAGTACCGCATCGGAAGCCTCTCGTACGCTTCTTGCGTTCTTCAACTGGTTCATGAGTCCACTTTTACTAGTAAACTCTTTCCAAAGCCAGCCAAGCTGTGCATCAAGATCTCCAATTGAAGCATTATTAACTCTACAATGATCAAGAAGACCCTGTTTTCTACTCCAGAATGTCCACTGAGCTAAACCGTAGCCAGCAGAATCATGAATAAAATTAGTATAAGATCCATTATCAACAGCGGCTGTATACTGCTCGTCCGTCATTCCTAACTTCTTTTCATAAGTATTCTGGAGATTGTTTGATCTAAGACCTGATTCAGCCTGGAGATTACCCATAGTACCGGCTACAGCGTAGTCGTTAAGTCCTTTAGACTTAAGGAAATCCCAAATATGTTTTTCGCTATTCTCAGCCACGACTGCACCTCCTATAGCTTTCTTAAACTGATCCCAGGTATGTTTTCCAGTATTATAGACATACGGGGCAGGACATACTTTTCCTGTAACATCGTAATGTCTAAGCACATGATCCACAGGAACATTGTACTTTTTCATAAGATTCTTAGTAAGAGCTATAGTTCGCTCTACGGTCTTATCTTCGAAATACCAATGCTCATCTGCTTTACTAGGATCACCGGTTGTATTGCAGCACATTTCGATCCCTAAGGAATTCTGATTCCTGCATTCAGGATGCTTGTATGTGCTTGATCCAACATGCCATGCGCTATTAGCATCTTCGACGCTCTGCCAAATATCTTTTTCATCGACAAAGTAATGAGCAGAAGCATTACGATCTCCACCGTAGAAATATCTTGCATTAGCTTCTGCTGATCCAACAGCACCACAATAATGGATCACAATGTACTTTATTCTGGAAACTGTACCGGGATAGTAATTGTATTTACTGATCAACTTGTTGATCTTTAATTCCATCTACAGCACCTCCCTTCAGTCTTGCTAATTTTCTCTGCTCAATCTCAGCTCTTCTCTTAGCATTAACGGCAGCATTCTCAGCAATAACCTCGTTGAGTTTCTTCTTTTTCTTGTTTTCCGGCTTATTCTCCTCATTACAGACCTTGATCAATGTCATTAGTCTGTTCAAATGCCATTTCTGACATTCAAAAGGAATATTAAGTGCTACCATCTGGTAGTAAATAAGCTCAGATGTTATGATCCTCTTTTCACCACGCTCTCTGCTCTTTCCGAACCAGGTTGCAGTGTGAGGATCTTTAATATATGCAACAATCTCCTCGACATTTTCTTTTGTCAGGTGATTGTATACTTCCGGATCAACGTTCTGCGTAATAGTCATAAACCGAACATAGTCAATTGTCTCTTCTGAAGTCATCTTAGTCTTTTCATCAAGAAAAGGCTTGTGGTATTTTGCTTCCCACTTGGAAACAGACAAAAGACTATGCTCAAGTTGGAGAACCGTCTCCTTACCATAGGTGAATTCTTCTTTCTCGTTGTCCCAGAATTCTTCAGCCGGTATCACAATCTTGAGCATAGTTCGTCACCTTTCTTATTTAGAAACAGAAATATTATTCTCTGCCGCTGCCTGCACACGCTTCGTGTACTTTTCCATCTCCTCCTTAGAAGGAAGGATCCCATTCACGAAGTCTGTTGCTGCCTTAGCGTCGGTAGCAAGATCCATGTAAATATCCGAGTAAGCTACAGTAGACTTGAAGTCTTCCTTGGCAGCATCACTCTTGTCCATGGTTCTACCGTCCATGCTCTTGACACCATATGCTACCAGGACCAGCTGCTCGAAGTACTTATACAGGGCATTCTGATCGTTTTCCTTAATAATCTTGTCGAGCATCTGACTCAAACCACCCTTCATGGAGGTCTGAAGGTCCATCAGCTCTTTAGGCAGAAGATTGAAATAGAAATCCTCTGTCCTTTCATTACCATCGAAGTCTTTGTAAGTAAGTGTTTTCTTTACCATTGCTTTCAGCTCCTTTCATTTTGAAAAAGTGGGGCAGCCTATTAAGCCACCCCACAAAAAAGTTACATCTTATGCATTCAGGATCGCATAAACATCGTCCGGACTAGGCAGCGTAGGGAACTTCTCAGTTCCTGCGGAGGTCTGCTCGTAGTACGTCTTGCTGACGTCAACAGAGGTATCAGTGGACAGCGTGTAAACGTCGCCATCCTTCTCATACCATCCCTCGGTGTGAGGATTGTCACCAGGAACAAACTCGTAGTAGGTCTTCTGATCGTCTACGGTTGTGTCCTCAGTTACAGTGTACACATACGGATCTTCCGATGTACCGGTGCCAGTACGCTCAAACCAACCCTCTTCACTAGGATTCTCGGTTCCAACCGGGGTAACTGCATCGTAGCTGTCAGGAGTAGGAGCAGGAGATACTTCAGTGTAAGTAGCAGCAGTACCATCCTTACCATACAGAAGCTCTTCGATAGCAGTAAGCTTAGCTTCGTCGATCAGCTTGGAGTTGATCTGCAGGTGAGAAGTCGGCTTAAACTGAAGTTTCGTTTCCGGATCGATCGCATTAACAACCACAGGAGTGGTGCTCATTTCCCAGCTCAGCTCGGCCGGCTCGGTGGATTCATTCGTAGTGCTATGAGAACGGCTGGAAGGAGATGCCTTACCACCGTATACCAGATGGATCACATAACCATAGTCTTCACCCTGTACATCATTACCGATCAGAGTACGATAGGACAGGCCGAAAGAACGACGGCTCTGCTGACCAATGGTAACACCCTTGCCCAGGCTGGAAGTACCGTCGCAGACATCGAATTCCTTCGGGCTCTGGTAAGCCTTGATCGTGGCTTTGAACTTTTCCTTGTTAACGATCGACAGATACTTCATGTTATCTGCATAGATGTCATTGGTGTCGCCACCTTCCGGGCTCTCATCAATACCAGTCAGACCATCCCAGGCCACACCGGTTTCATACTTGGCATCAAGTCCCATACGATACAGCATACCACGGTCTACACCTGTTTCGTAGAAACGCTTGCCTTCTTCATCCCAAATTGCTCTTGCCATTTCTTTGTTCCTCCTTATTAGAAGTAAAGAGTGAAACTCCAGTGATTCAGATTTTCATTACCAAACCATCGGTTAAAAGTACAATGCTTTAACTCCTCGATTTTGTCTGGCATATCTGAATCCGGGTTCACGTCAATGTAAGTTACGGTGTATTGCTTATACTTCAGATACTTATCATTATCTGCATGATAGTTTCTGGAGCCGCTACGCTCATAAACAATACAAGGGTACTTCAGCTTAACCGACTCAGGCGGTTGAAAATATACATTCCGACTTCCGAGAAGAGTCTCGAATATCGTCTGTAGTTCAGTCCTCGCTCTCGCCATTGTATAGCCCTCCAACCGTCAATTGAAGTCTAGGATAGCGTACTTCAACACTACTAACCTTCCACTTAGCACCCATGTACTCCACGTATACCATGGAGTGAAAATTATCATAGGCGAAGGGATCGGCTACTATGCTGATCGTGTTAGAAATATTAATGTTATCGTTGACCTGTTGCGCTGATTCCAGTCTTCTCATGTCTCTGGTAACATCACCGAAGTATTCTCTCTCAGTAATCTGAGGTACCCACACTCCAGGTGTTGTTTCTACTGTTTCAGCGTAGCCGATTTTCCCATAAAACTTCGCCATTTTGAAATCTCCTTAACTGTCCAGAACAGTGAGTCCCCTCAAGCTGAAGGTCTTTCTCAAAGTCTGTCCATCTGCTACCGCCACGACTGTTACTGTCTGCGTGTCCTTATCGGCAATGCGCAATACAATGTCACCATCCGGATCAAGTACGGAAGGATTAGTTACGGTGACAGTAATGCTTACATCACTAGCATCAGGCACTTCACAATGCAGAGCTAAGTAATTACCAGACTGAAGCGAAGGATCGCCAGAGAATCCGGTATAGTCATCCACATACTTCAAAGTACCTGTGATCCCGGTTCTTCCCACCGAGATGTCCTGCTGCAGATCCGAAACCGTCTTTCCAAAGAGGTCTTCGGAGTCATCTGTGATGGCACTGACGTTAAGCTGCATTAAGGGTTTACAACTTCCTCAAGTGCGATCGCACTGTAGATACGAGTGTTAGCACCGGATACACGAGTCTCGATCAGGCTCTTCTGCTGGTTGAAATCCAGATCGAAATCGGTGAAGTGAGTGATCTCACCGCCCTTGGTGCTACCCAGAGCATAGTCAGCCATGTTGCAAACCAGGGCCAGAAGCTTCTTCGTCTTAGCACTTCCGCCTTCGCCTTCAACACGAGTCTTGTTCTCCATCTGCTCAACAGTGTAGATGTTACCCACATTCAGAGCAGAAGCCAGCTCAGACACAGAGCTGTAGATCCGGCGACCATTCAGATCACGAGCCAGAAGCATTACATTTACCAGGTGAGGTGTGCAGAACATATCGGGCTGACCGGATCCCTTATACTTCTCACGGGAGTACAGCATAGCCGTAATGATCGCTTCTGCATACACGTAGTTATCACCGAAATTAGCTGCGGTGTTGGTTCCCTGCAGACTTTCTCTTGCGCCTTCAATGTCAACATCA
>JAGCGE010000254.1 GCA_017649745.1 Clostridiales bacterium
TGAACGAGACAGTCGTAGTAAACGAGGAGAAGGAGAACAAGTCTATGTTTAAGAAAGCATTAGGTAAGGTTAAGGAGATTGGTACAGTTGGAGTTGAGAAGGTGAAAGGTGGAATCGAATGGATTAAGGACAATCCGATTGACGCAACCTATTATGGAACGATGGCACTCGGTGCAGCCGCAATAGCGGTTATGACCGGTACAACCGTTAAGGCCATAAAGGAAGGTGATAAGTCGACGTATTGTGATGACGTCCAGATGAGAGTAAACCTGAAGCATTCTCTTACTTCAGATGAAATCAATGAGCTTAGTTACAGAATGTCAACTGGACAGACTAAGTTCCAGGCACTCGAAGGTATGGGTGTAGTGGATCACACAAAGTAAATTGAAAGTACACGGCAGTGGCTATCAGAGAAATCTGGTAGTCATTGTTTATATTTTAAGCTCGCGAAAAAATACCTCACTATAATGTAACACACGTTATTAAACAAACGAAAGTGAGGTTAAAGAAATGAATGTAAGGTATGACAGTATCAACACGGAGGATGCAGCAACAATGCTTGGAGTTTCCAAGAAGACAATTACGAATTGGTGCAGGGATAGACTGATCGATTTTACAGATCTTTCTGACGGAACTCACAAAGCTAGGTACATGTTTGATATTGAGGAGCTTAACAGAGTGCAGCAAGCGATGGCACTGTATGGCAAGTACAAGTGGGCGAGACACGTTCATACGGAACGCAAAGCAGTCGAAGTCGCAAAGCAGAACGAAGTTATAGTTAACAATAAGGAGGATGTAACAGTGGAAGTGAATACCGTATCAGCAAAAGAGAAGGAAAACGAGAAGATCTTATTACTTGTAGACCGAATTCGAGACTTCAAGGAAGAGCTTGAGAATTTGGAATGCAGACGTAAGCAGGTTGAGGGAGAGATAGATCTCCTGAGAAAAGAACTTAATGAATTGATTTAATTAACAGACGTTAGGGCTTAGGGTCTTAGACAGCAATGTCTAGGGCTCTAAGTTTTATATTTTAGAAAGGAGGGTTTATGGGGTTAGTTAAAAAATTAGTGAAAACCGGAGCAAGTGCAGCACTGGATAATGTTAAATCCGCAGCCATATCGAGTGCTATGAATTCAAACCTTGCATCACAGGGTATAGATAAGGTTCGTTCAATGGTAGCAGGTCAGGCGCAAGTACCTAAGATTAACGTTGGGGATATTAAGATGCCTGCAGGAGTAGACAAATATATTTCACCAGTAGCGGACAAGGTGGCCTCACATATAAATATCCCAACGAGTTTTAACGGTGTCTCATTACCAAAGATACCTGAATTACCAGACCTATCTTCCGTATCATCTGAAGTAGGTTCTAAGCTTTCTAGTATTGGACTCGATACTGACAAGTTAGGTATAAGGAGTGTCGATGATATTCTGAAAAATCCCGATATCTCAGCGCTTAAAGCTAGCGATTTAGGACATACGCCAAAAGTAATAGATGACTTTGGTGACGTTACGAAAGCGATGGATCAATTTGACATTAATGCTGTACAGGATCAAATTAACGGAATGACCTCAAAATTTCCCGGGGTGGAAAAAATGGATTTAACAAAGTACTTCTGAACCATGACCCACAATACCGCTATTCGTGTCTAAATCATATTATATAGTAGGAGGTGAAATAATATGAAGATAACATTTGGAAAGAAACAGAAGGAACCAACAGAAAGGGAACTCAGAAAGGCTTTTATCAGATCTGAAATGAAACAGATCGAAGAGTACATGAAGAGTATTGCCCCTGGAAACGAAGAGTACGATGTATATCATAGCACTTGGCAGCGATGGAATAGTGAACTCATGGATATTGAGAAAGCTGAGAATGAAGACAAATTCAAACTCAGTGATCTCTTACCGTGGTTGACGATTGCATTAACTGCAGGTGGTACGGTTGCAGGCGTTTACACTTCGGTTCATAAGGACAAGACTAAGAAAGAACTTGGAGATATGATCTATCAGAAGGAAGAAGTCGAGGATGCCCTTGGTAACGGAAAACTGTATTCGTTATCAACAAAAGATTAACCAACAAAAGAGCTTTAGGCAGAAATGTCTAGGGCTCTGTTTCTTTTATATTTTGGAGGATGTCATGATTGGTGATACAAAAGAAGTATACTACCATAAGTATTGCAACAAGTGCAAGCATCTAGAAGAAAACGAGAGTAATCCAGAATCTGCTTGCTGGGATTGCTTGGAAGAACCTACAAACGAAAACAGTCATAAGCCATTATATTTTGAACCGGCTGAATGATTCGTGTAAAAAACCTCCGCTAAGATGGTAAGCACGATTAAGTGTATCGAAAAGGAGGTATGAAATGAAGAATTTCACAAAGACAGCAATATTGATATTACTTGGTGTTATGTGTATACCAGCGGCGTTAGGTTTAGCTTTTGGGCTAGGCTGGACACTGTTGGGATACATATGGCATCCAAAAGGGATGTTAATAGCTTGCTTGATATTGGGTATTCTAAATATACCAGGTATAATAATCGGTTTGTTTGCTAAACGGTAACTGATAGAGAGATCTAGAGATAAACAATCTAGGTCTCTCTATTTATATTTTAAATTCACTTATGAAGGGAGAACAATACTATGAACAACTCAATCGCAATCGGTCTTGGAATCGCAAGTTTCGCAGCTGGATGTGCAGCAGTAGCACTTATCGAGGGAGACAAAACCTCTAAGTTCGCTAAGCAGCTTGACAGCGTAAGCACCAACATGCATTACATCAGGAACAACATTGATATTTCAGTGCCTGAATCTATGGCTGACATGCTGGTACGTGATGCTGCTACTAAGGTTGCTAACACCGCAGTTGAAAATGGTAGCAGACAGGCACTCAAGGACATCGAGTCCCATATCAACAGCGAGATCAGCAAAGCCGTTTCTAGCTCTTACGAAGCTATTGAAAAGGGTCTTCAGGATAAGCTCGAAAAGGAGATCAACCTTCAGACTATCGAACGCATCGAGAATGCTGTTTCTGAGAAGGTCTCAAAGCAGGTTCTTAACACTCTTAAGGTTGACTCTGCTGCAAACAAAGCACTTACAAAGGCTGATGTCATTAAGGCTTGTGTCGATAAGGGCATGAAGTCTTGGGAAATCAGTGACGTCGTTTCAGCATTTAACTAATTATATTCGTGAAAGGAGAAAATCACTATGAAGAATTTCTTAGCACCTGTTCTTAAAAACGAAGTTGTAGCAAAGGTTACTGGGGGCATTGGTAAGTTCTACCTTGCCCATGAAACAGCGATTCTTACCGGTGGTACCATAGGCTTCAGTATGGCCACCACCGCAGTAACCCTTAAGAACGCCGGACAGATCAATGATATTATCGCCGACACTAAGGACATGCTTGAGCAGTGTAACGATAATAACGAACGATCCGAGGTTTACATCTGGGCAGCCCGTGAGCTTGCGCCTTTAGTAGCACCAATACTTATATTCCAGCTTGCCACTATCGGCTGTGCTATAAAGTCCAAGAAAAACTCTGATCTTAAGGATAAGAAGCTCGCAGAAGCAGCTAGCGCTCTCTCCCTCGCTCAGGCCGCAATTGCTCAGTACCAGTCTTTCCAGAAAGATACTGAGGAAGCCCTAGGCGAGAAGAAGTATGCAAAGCTTCAGGATGATATTTACAAGAATCAGCAGGTCGATGGTAGACAGTTCTCGCAACTGCCTCTTGAGGGCGCACCTGGTGAAATCCTCATGATCGATAAGTACTCTGGAAGACCATTCTGGGGAACAACAGACCGTATCGAAAATGCCGCAAAAGAGCTTAGCCGCATGGTAGCAGCGGATGGCGGATATGACGAAGTAACCATCAACACTTTCTATGATCTAATCGGTAACAACAATCTTACTCCTACAGGATTGGGCGATAAGTTCGGTTATATTTCTGGTGATGACGTTTCAGCCCATTTTGCAGACACAAGGTATGTGTTCCCCAATGGTACCATGATTCCTGCGTTTGAGGTGTATTTATATCCTGAACCGGGATATGTAGACCTCGAAAGGTGAAAGGAACGACTATCAGATGACGAGTTAGATTTTGAATTGGGCTGGTTAGGGTATATCAAGCGCGAATACCAATACCAGCCTAGTCATCTGTAAATCAGTCTAATTACATTCGCGTAAAAAACATACCATATAGTAGGAATGAGGTTATCATTCAGAAACTAAAAACAAATTAAAAATGGAGGAAACGACAATGATGACAACAGAACAGAAGAACAACGAAGTAAAGGAAGTTGAGAACAAAGAGGTAACAGTAGCACAGACAGCTGAGGTTCAGCAGCCTGTCGAGCAGAAGCCTGAGGAGAAGAAGGAATCTCTCGGTAAGAGAATCTGGAACAAGGTTAAGAAGCCCGTGATAATTGCAGGAGCAATTGCAGTAGGGGTTGGTCTTGGCGTTGGAGCAGATGAACTTGCTAGAGCGAGGAAATCATCGAAACAGACAACTGACGACAGCACTGATAATCAGTCATCTGAGGTATCTGAAAACTAAATAGTAATTGACACTTTCGCTTGAGGATCAGAGAAATCTGGTTCTCAAGTTTTATATTTTATGTGAGAGGAGAATACCCATGGCAGAAGAGAATAAGAAGCCTAAGGCCACCGTTAAGAAACCAAGTATTGTGAGGGATCTTGTAACTTATGCAATACGCGAGGAGATTGAGCCTCGTTCAACCGAAATCATGCATAGTGTGTTTACAGGCGTTCTCGATATGTTCGGGGATGCCGCACGTAAGACAATTGACCATTGGATGTATCCTGAAGGTAATGCTCCTAAGGGTAGGAGTAAGCCTCTGAATACACAGGCGACAAACTATAACACACGTACATATGATACAACCGCAAACTCGACAAGAGAGCGCAACCCGAAACCCAAGGTTGGACAGAGAAGCAGTCGTGACGTCCAGCTCATATGGGTCGACAACGAGGCAGACGCTAAAGAAATCGTCACAACCCTGTATGAGGCCATTGATAACTATGAGAAGGCCAAGGTCGCAGAATACTACGAAACTGTGAACAGGGTTTGTAATACAAACATCCCGATCGCTTTTCCGGATTTCAATTACGGATGGAGTAAGGATGAGAAAAATGGAATTGGATACTTTAGGGATAGAGGCAAGTATTATATCGATCTGCCGAAACCTATTAACATTGAGAATATTTGAAGGGAGAATTTACCATGAATGCTAAGTGGCTTTTGAAGCGTGTTGGAACCGCAATTTACAATAACAGATCGAATATCGAGTTCGCAGTTGGTACAGGACTCGTAGTAGTTGGCACCGGTATGATGGTGTCTAATGCAGAGGAAGTAGTAGAAGTTAAGAAGGATCTTGAACAGCAGAGAGAACGTATCAGGCTTACTGATGAATCCGATGGCTGGAAGGACGATAAGGCTAGAGGAAGGGCTTGCTACAATCTGGCTACAAGCGCGATTAAAGGATACGGAAAAGCACTTGGACCCGGTGCCGCAGTTGAGGCTGGTGGTCTTGCGCTTATGGGTATCAGTCATGCAACAGATAGAAAAGAAATTGCAGTGGGTGCAGCAGCGCTTACATCACTTGCGGCTCAGTTTGAGAGTTATCGTGAAGCATGTCGTGCAGATCAGGGCGATGAGAAGGATGAAGAATATCTTCTTGGTACAGTTAAGGAAGTAGAAATGAAAGATGACGGTACAACCGAGTCTAAGACAACTGTAACAAAAGTCGCTCCTCATACAATTATGTTTGATGAGTCCAATCCTAACTGGGAAAAGGCGGACTTTGCGAACTATGAATACCTGTCGAATCATCTTCGTTGGTTGAATGAGCGTCTCTGGAGAGAAGGCGTTCTGTTCGGGAATGATATTCGTAGAGACATAGGCGAGGGCATTGACGCTAACGCTTGTGACTGGGGTATCACCGCAATGGACGATGACGGAAATAGACAGTGGCTCTCATTTGGTATTGAAAAGAATACTGAAAGAGCACAGGCATTCAGAGACGGTAAGGAAAGGTCCTTTGTGATCGTTCTGAATGTTGAACCACAGGTTAATAAGAAACTATACAGGCTTAAGAAGTATCTTCGAGCCGACGGTACACTTAAATAATTATATTTGTCTCGCGAAAGGAGAACACTATTATGTTTACACCAATTACTAAGATTCTTATCGGAAGCGCTATCGTACTTGGAGGCGCAGCAGTTGCAGTAGCTGTATCATCAGACAAGAAGGAGGAGAAGGCTAAGACCTCTTCTCCTAACAAGGTTAAGTCCATCGAAGAGTTCAAGGCTGAGCGTAAGGCTGAAGAAGAGGACAAGTCCATTGTTAAGAGAATTAAGAGATACGTTAAAAAGAAGTTTGTTAAGTTCCTTACATGGGTTGCTCTTCATATGCAGGAGATCGAGTCAACTGCCGCTGTTATCGGTTTAGGGTCCACAGTAATTGGTATAGTGAATGCCGTTAGGGACTTTAAACATGGTAATGATCTAAACGCCAAGGTTGATGAACTACAGCGAACAATAGATCAGTGCAGGAATGATAATATCAGGATGTGCGATAGTCTTGGTAATTATATTTACGAATGCACTGAAGTCCTTAACGATAACCTCAAGCGGACAGATAAGGATGTTATCAAGCTTGCGGAGGCACAGGGTGTTCAGATTCTAGAAGAAGGCGAGGTGTTTGAAGCATGACACTCGAAGAGTTAGAGCAGCTGATAGATGCTTACGAGGCGATTCTTAGAGATATTAAGAATGAGCGCAATAAACTTATATTAGAGAATGAACGCATTCGAAAAGAAATAGAAAGGAGTAAGAACAATGAATAAGTTTGCAGTTGCAGCACTTAGTTTCGCGGCCGGTGGATTAGCCGGCTTTTTGGTTGGATATTTCATAACTATAGAAAAAGAGGAAGGCGAGCGTGAAGTTGTAACCGCCGCTGACCTCAAGGCTAAAGAAAAAGAAGACGTAGAGTCAAAAAAGCCCGAAGTAGAAAAACCGGAAAATGTTGTCGAGATCTCATCTAATGAAGCCCCTACTGACGAGGATGAAGACGATCCATATTCCAAACTTGTATCATCAGGACCTGCCCGTATAGCGAGGCCCGGACAGAACGGTGTCAACTATTCGAAAGTTAGGGAGATTGTAGTTAAGAACGGTTACACTGATCCCGAAGATATTGAGGCTGTTATTAATGATCCTGATAACGAGGAAACTTATGAAGAGCGCTTAGAAAGAGAGGCAATAGAGGATTCCGAAGCTATGGCAGAATACAGACGTAAAAACAAAGACAAAATTGTACCTATCCCTCATGACGAATGGGACACAGATTTCCCGGAAATAGTATTTGATCACGCAGATCTTCATTACTTTACAGAAGATGGAGTTCTTACTGATGATGACGGTAATAAGATCATGGAATACGAGTATATGGGACCGAAGCCTAGACAGATGGGATGGATGAGCAATAGCGAAAACGTTATTTATATTCGCAATAACCCTAAGGAAACTGACTTCCAGGTTTGGAAGCATAACTGCACATTTGAGGATTGGTGGGCGTAAACATGATAAGAAAAGAGTCAGATTATCACGTTTGGCTCCGGACTTTAGTAGGCAACTGTAGACACTATACAAGACTGATCCAGCAACTCGATGATACACCGTACACTTGGATATTTAATCTAGATTCGAATCGTGCAGAAGGCGGTAAGAGTCTTAGAGAAAAATATGCCTATCATGCTAGTGTTGAAGCTGACGACGTTAGAACTAGTCCGTGTACGGTGTTAGAGATGCTTATCAGTGTAGCGGATCATATGACTGATCAACTTGGAGAAGATATCGCAACTTGGTTCTGGGTTATTATTGATAACCTCGGATTAAATAGCTATACAGATGATGACTACTATCCTCAAGGAGTTGACGTAAAACTTAATAATTGGATGAGACATGAATACGGAGCCGATGGAGTTGGTTCTATATTTCCGCTTCAGCATTATCGTGGTGACTGCAGGAACTTAGATGTTTGGTCACAAATGAATGCATGGATTAATGAGAATTATCCGTCAGATAATAGCTGGCTAAATCTGTGAAAGGAGGATTAGAAAGTGTTCGACTTTCTAAAGGTAATTAAGACCTATCGGGGCGGTCGATACAACTACAAACCGACATTTATCACTAAGTCCTCCATAAAGGATTTAATGACAAGAGGCGGCCAGTTCTACGCCATCTTTGATGAAGACACCGGGTTCTGGACGAAGTCTAAGCCTAGGGCAATAGAACTTATAGACAGACAAGTCCGTGACTACACAATCAAAGACAGCGGCGAAGAAGCCATGAAAGATCATGATCATGGTCCTCAGATACAGACTATGGCAGATTCAGCAAATCACCTTGTTGAGCAGTTCGATAGATTCTGTAAAACCATGGGAGACAACTGGCACGCTCTCGATCAAAAGATGTTGTTCTCTAACTCTGATATTAAGAGGTCTGATTACGCATCTAGGTGTTTAGATTATCCGTTAATCGAACAGCCTACGCCTTACTATGATACGCTTTGTAGCATATTATATTTGCCGGATGAGCGAGAGAAATGGGAATGGGCTGTAGGATCCATGATTACAGGTGACAGTACTCGTATACAGAAAATGTTTGCGTTTTACGGTGAACCTGGAACGGGTAAAAGTACCATCATCAGTAAGATATTTGCAGACCAGATCTTCGGTGGAATCGATATGGGTTATGCCGTGAAGTTCGAAGCAAATAACTTATGTGGTGGTAATGAATTTGGTACAGATTTCCTGGCCAATGACTCTGTGCTTGTCTATGACGATGACGCTGAAATGGGAATGATTACGGTTAGGTCTACACTTAACAAAATTATATCCCA
>JAGCGE010000255.1 GCA_017649745.1 Clostridiales bacterium
TCTCAGAAAATCCCCGGGGGGATATTTAGGTAGTGGGCCTTCACATGCCCATGAGCCTCTGGACCCAACCAAACCATGTCTCTCCTTTCGCTGCTGTTGGTTTTCTTCCCTTCTTGGGGCCACGTTCATGAGCAGCTGAAAGCCCACTACCTAAATCATTACAAAACAACATAAAAACTGAACGAAAGGAGGTGCCTTCTTTGAGCAAAGTTGTTAGAAAGGGTGAAAAAGCAACCGAAAAGGTACAAATAAGACCTGCTCTAACTCCCGAATCTAGAGAGAATCAGCTGATTTCATTAGCGATTAATTTAGCCGAGAAGCAATTGCTCGAGGGGACGGCATCTTCTCAAGTCATAACACACTATTTGAAGCTTGGTTCGACCAAGGAGCGTCTCGAGAAGGAGAAATTAGAGAAGGAAAACGAGCTGCTGCGTGCCAAGACCGAAGCTTTACAGTCTGCTAAGCAGGTTGAGGAACTTTATGCTGAGGCGATTCAAGCAATGCGCTCGTATAGTGGTCAGGAAGCGCGATGAAAAGATATTCAGAGTTGATTATGCTTCCAACTTTAAGAGAGCGTTTCGAATACTTGCGGCTTGACGCAACAGTTGCAGAAGAAACGTTTGGTTTTGATCGCTGGATCAACCAAAAATTCTATCGTTCTCCCGAATGGAAACGACTTCGAGACCAAATCATTCTTCGGGACAATGGCTGCGAATTGGCTATTCCCGATATGTTCATATTTGGAAAAGTTTACATCCATCATATGAATCCGATCCGACGAGCGGACATTCTTGAACTGAATGAACTCGTAATGAACCCGGAATATTTGATTTGTTGCTCGTACGATATGCACAATGCGATCCATTACGGGAACGAAGAGATGCTGCCATCAGAATTGGTGGTTCGAAAACCTAATGACACTTGTCCTTGGAGATGATGCTATGAACGAAGTAATTCTTACGTCGATTAAAAAGCTGATAGGCGTAACCGAAGAATACACAGTATTTGATGGCGACATAATTATATGCATCAATGGTGTGTTTGGAATTTTGACTCAGCTTGGAGTCGGCCCCGACACGGGCTTCAGTTTAAAAACCGGAGATGAGACTTGGGAAGACTATCTCGGAGCAGCGTATTCAGACTTAACTAATTTGGAAATGATCAAATCGTACATGGCCGGTAAAGTTCGGTTAATGTTCGATCCGCCTCAGTCTGGAGTTGTCAAGGAATCGCTTGAGCGAATCGTGGCAGAGCTGGAATGGAGGATCAACGTGATGGTCGATCCAGAAGATAAGTTTGTGATATAGGCAGAAGACATTTTTCTTTAAATAAGGAGAGACAAAATCATGGCAGGACTATTTTCGCCGAACATTACAACGGCTGTTCCTACACAAATTAATTGGCAACTACCGCAGATTGTTAACCTTCCGTACATTCAATCCGCAAAAACTTCGAATTTTATTCGAGTAAAAGGCATTGAAGGAGCGAGATCTTATCCTACTGGACCTAATAGCGATATTGGGTTGTTCGATGAAGATGAGGATCTTATGTATCGGAAGATCACTGATAACAACAACTATTCGGTTATTGAGGTTTATGAATTTCGTAAACGAGAAACAGAATCAAAGCCGGATCTTAAAGAGTATGTGACTGTGGAAGATTTTAACAAGTTTAAGGAGGAACTGTTGAATGGCAAGCAGTCTATTCGGAAGCACCGGTCAAACTATGACCAGTCCGAGTACAGCGTCGCTAGAGTCCGTAAGACACATGCTAGAGATGCTGAAGGGGAGTGGAAATCCGACAGCCATGATGCAAACGCTGATGAAGCAAAATCCTGAGCTTCAGAACGTGATGAACTTGGTCAATAAGTACGGAGGAGATCCTAAAGCTGCTTTTTATGCTGTAGCGAAGGAGCGAGGAGTCGATCCGCAGCAGATATTGACCATGTTACAAGGATTGTAATCGGCCGGTTACGATACAAAATAATTTGAATTGGAGGGCTGCTCTTATGGACGGCTTATCTAACTCGGACGTTGCTCTGCTTTCTGACCGCAATGACGGTATGAACGGAGCAAATGGCTTCTTCTGGATTTTCGCTTTGCTGCTTCTTGCCGGTGGCGGGTTTGGCGGAAACCGGAATTATGTGACGCAGGCAGATCTTGCCGCGTCTCAGAACGGTCAGACGTTGTCTAATCTGGGTATTCAGGTTGCGAATAACAATTATGAAACTGCCCAGCTGATCAATGCTCAGACTAATCAGATGCTTCAGCAGAACAATACGAATCTGATTAATGCGATTCAGGGGTTCAATTCACTTGGACTTCAGATCACGAATCAGACGAATGTTCTGGCCCAGCAGATCGCGCAGCTTAGTGCCCAGATGAATTCTTGTTGCTGCGAGATCAAGACTCAGATGCTGCAGGATCGCTTGAGCGACACTCAGGCGAAACTTGTCACGGCTCAGAATGCCATCGACAATGCAAATCAGAGTCAGTATATTCTGGGTCAGCTTGGTCGTTACGTTGCGTGGGCAGGTTCCGGTAGTCCGGCTGCCACCAGTGGCTCGTAAAACTTAATATGGCGGGGAGACGTAGTTGGATTTAGGTCCCTCTACGTCTCTTCTCCTTTAAGGAGGACGGGAATGACTTTATTGTACTTTAAACAGAGAATTGACGATGAACTGGAGGGCGCAAAAGAATACATCCAGGACGCTATCAGTCTCAAAGAAACGCATCCAGCATGGGCAAAGGTTTTTGCGGAAATGAGCGACGTCGAGCTTGGCCATGCCAAGAAACTTCTTGATATGTTTAACGCGTATTATGCCGAGAAATTCCCGAATGATGGCAAGAACGGACCTACTGATACGATGGAAGAGGTTAGAGAAGACTTTATGGCCGGATATACTAAGTGTTACACCGATGTTCTGAGGATGCATGAGCTTTACAAGAAGTAGGTAATTGCTATGGAAATTCTATATTTAGCCCACCATGGCATTTTAGGACAGAAGTGGGGTGTTAGACGGTATCAGAATGAAGATGGATCTCTTACCGAAGCAGGAAAGAAACGTAAAAGACTTGGAAACAGTATTGTTCGAAATGCTGGGGTTAGAAACAGCAAAGCTTTGAAGGAGGCTCGTCGAGAAGACATTAATGAGTTAACGACGAAGCAGCTTAAGGATTACAATGAGCGTTTAACTGCTGAGAATAGCTTTATTGGATTGACCAAGGGTGCAACCGGAAAGGGAAAAGATTGGGCCAATGCGGCTTTGAAGCAAGTTGTCACTTCCGTTGTAACTGGAGCCGCGATTGCTGCCGGTCAGGCGTTTCTTAAGAAAGTTTCAAAATCGGGGTAATTGCTATGGAAATTCTATATTTAGCCCACCATGGCATTTTAGGACAGAAGTGGGGTGTCAGAAGGTATCAGAAGTATGACGGTTCATATACTAAAAAAGGTTTAGAACGGTACAAAGTTGCTAAAGAGCAGTACGATCAAGCCCATGAACGTAACAAAAAAGAAAAGACTGATGCTTCTCGCGAAAATTTAAAAATTGCTAAAGGTAATTTAAAGAATAAGTACAAGAAACTGAAAAACGATTATCGCGCCGACAAAGGTAAAGCTCTTTATGGAGCTGGAAAAACGATAACTGACAACAATGCAAAAGTATATAAACGAGGATTGGTCACCGCCGGTGCGACGTTAGCTACTCGTCTCCTTACTGCTAACAATACGAAATCTATTAGCACTCCACTTGGGGATATCCCCGTATCCGCTCTTGCACCGGCTACGGTTGCTTTTGGCGGATCATTTGTGAACACGGTCCTTACCGCTAAAGAGGGTCACGAAGCCAAGTTGCTAAGAGCTTATTATTCTCATTCTAGTAGGTAATTAATCATGGCACTTTCAAACACTGCTGTACCTAAATACTACGGCATGTTTCGAAGTGCCGTAATGCGAGGAGAAATACCTATCTGTAAAGAGATAGAAATGGAGATGCATCGCATCGACGATCTTATTGCCAATCCTGGGATTTGGTATGACGATGAAGCGGTCGAGGGTTGGATCCGTTTCTGCGAAAAAGAGCTGACTCTTACAGATGGTTCAGACGTTGTCTTATTGGATAGCTTCAAGCTGTGGGGCGAACAAGTGTTCGGATGGTATTACTTTGAAGAGCGAAGCGTGTACCAGCCTTACGAAGACGGCCTTGGCGGGCACTATGTCACGAAGGTGATACGAAAGCGTTTGACAAATAAGCAATACTTAATACTTGGTCGAGGCGGAGCCAAATCGATGTATAGTTCGTACATACAAGCGTTCTTTCTGAATGTAGACACGACTACTACGCATCAGGTGACAACCGCGCCAACGATGAAGCAAGCCGAAGAGGTAATGTCTCCTATAAGAACGGCTATTACAAGATCTAGAGGTCCTTTATTTAAGTTTCTAACCGAGGGATCGCTGCAAAACACTACCGGATCGAAAGCCACCAGGCAGAAACTTGCGCCAACGAAGAAGGGAATTGAGAACTTTTTGACCGGTTCTTTGCTGGAAGTTCGTCCAATGACGATCGATAAGCTTCAGGGATTGCGATCGAAGATTGTGACCATTGACGAGTGGCTTTCCGGCGATGTTCGAGAGGATGTTGTTGGTGCTGCCGAGCAAGGTGCAAGTAAAGTAGATGATTATCTGATCATTTCAACTAGCTCAGAAGGTACGGTTCGTAACGGAAGCGGCGATACAATCAAAATGGAATTAGCCAAGATTCTCAAGGGTGAATACATCAACCCGCACGTTTCGATTTGGTACTACAAATTGGATAGTGTGGACGAAGTGGCGCATCCGGAACTATGGATTAAGGCAAATCCGAATCTTGGAAAGACCGTTAGCTACGAAACTTATCAGTTAGATGTTGAAAGAGCCGAACATAACCCTTCGGTTAGGAATGACATACTGGCTAAACGCTTTGGAATACCTATGGAGGGGTATACATATTACTTCACCTATGAAGAAACCCTTCCACATAAGAAACGAGATTATTGGCAGTTGCCGTGTTCCCTTGGAATTGACCTTTCTCAGGGCGATGACTTCTGTGCTTTTTCGTTCATGTTTCCTTTAGCGGATGGAAGTTTTGGGATCAAGACTCGGAGCTACATAACTTCGGTTACTTTGATGAAACTTCCGGCTGCTATGCGAGTCAAGTATGACGAATTCCTTGCCGAGGGTAGTTTAATAGTCATGGATTCGGCAGTTTTGGACATGATGGATGTCTACGAGGATCTTGATGGCTATATTACAGACAAAGGTTACGATGTGCGTTCTGTTGGGTATGACCCCTATAATGCTAAAGAGTTTATCGAGAGATGGGCAACAGAGAACGGCCCATTTGGTATCGAAAAGGTGATTCAAGGTGCTAAAACGGAGTCCGTTCCGCTTGGTGAGTTGAAGAAACTTGCGGAGCAGCGGCTTCTTTTGTTTGATGAAAGCATTATGCAGTTTGCAATGGGTAACTGTATTACTTTGGAAGATACGAATGGAAACCGCAAGCTTCTTAAGAAGCGCTACGATCAGAAGATTGATCCGGTGGCAGCATTAATGGATGCATATGTGGCTTTTAAGATTAACAGGGATGCGTACGAATAAATGGAAATTTTATACCTTGCGCATCACGGCATTCTAGGTCAGAAATGGGGTATCAGAAGATACCAGAATCCTGATGGTTCTCTTACTGAGGCGGGAAGGCGCCATTTAGAGAAGAAGGATGCCAAGTGGGCGAAAAAGAATTATGACAAAATAACCAATTCGGCGCAGAAACAGGTAAAAGGAGAGCTTAAGGCGTATCAGAAAGAACTTCTTAGGCTTCCGGACGCAATCAGAACAAACGGAAAACTTAGTGCTTCGGTTGTTAATGCGTATAACCGTAGAATGGCCGAGTTGATGACTGAAGCAGCAACTAAATACTCGTCTCCTTCTGGGCGAGCGGTTAAGTTTGTTGCTAAGCGTGGCGAAATAGGCGTGCATTTGGCGCTCGCTGATGCCGGATACGACATGAGCGAAGTCAAGAATGGTGTGTGGGCGTCTGGAAAGATTGCCTATAAGAAACAGAATGTCAATATGCAATAGGAGGAATTCTGATGGCAAACAAAATAGGCTCGCGTCTAAAGAACGCCTGGAATGCCTTCTTAAATCGGTCGCCGACGAAGACGATTAATGAGGACTGGGGGGCTGGATATTACTATCGTCCCGACCGTCCTCGGTTTACTAGAGGAAACGAGCGTTCGATTGTGACCGCGGTGTATAACCGAATTGCTATTGATTGCGCTTCTGTTAATGTTAAGCATGTTCGTTTAGATGAAAACCAGCGATATGTGGAAGATATTGACAGCGGTTTGAATGAATGCTTGACCGTAGAGGCAAACATTGATCAAACCAGTCGAGCGTTTATGCAAGATGCTGTTATGTCTCTTTTGGACGAGGGCGTTGTTGCGCTTGTTCCGACTGATACCTGGAAAGATCCGATTCAGACTGATTCATACGATATTCTTACGATGCGAACTGGTAAGATTGTATCCTGGTATCCGCAGTATGTTCGAGTTCGTCTCTATAATGAGCGCACGGGGCAACACGAAGAGGTAACACTTCCAAAATCGATGGTCGCAATTGTCGAGAATCCGCTTTATGCTGTTATGAATGAGCCGAATTCTACCTTACAGCGACTTATTCGTAAACTTGTATTACTTGATGTAATGGACGAGCATAATAGTTCTGGAAAACTGGATCTAATCATTCAGCTTCCCTACGTTATTAAGTCTAAAGCACGTCAGGATCAGGCCGAACAACGTCGTAAACAGATTGAGGATCAGCTTGCAGGCTCAAAATACGGAATCGCTTATACTGACGGGACCGAAAAGA
>JAGCGE010000256.1 GCA_017649745.1 Clostridiales bacterium
AAAGAGACAGTTCTGTAACTATCACTCTTCTTGTCTATAAGATGCCGGATACAGAGGCTGAACAGAAAGATAACGTATCAGATTTCGTTAAGCGTCTTTATGGTGATGTATTAAACAGACCATGCGATGAAGAAGGTCTTAACTACTGGAAGAACGAGCTCAATTCCTACAATTTGACAGGAGCTCAGGTTGCAGAGAAATTCATTCTCAGCGAAGAGTTCAAGAACAAGGGCAAGACAAACGAAGAATATGTAGACATCCTTTACTCAGCATTCTTCGGCCGCGAAGCAGATGCTGAAGGTAAGGCATACTGGCTCAAGGCATTAGACGACGGAATGGAAAGAGCAGATGTCGAGAAAAGTTTCGTCTATTCACAGGAGTGGGCAGACACATGCGCTTCTTACGGAATCCTGTCAGGCGCTAAGCCAACAACAAAGCAGGCTCCAACTGAAGACACACTCGCTTTCGTTGAGAGAATGTACACTAAGGCTCTCGGCAGAGATTCAGAACCTGAAGGAAAAGCATACTGGGCTGACAAGCTTGCCAACTATGAGATCACAGGAGAGCAGATCGCAGTTGCTTTCTTCGGCAGCAAAGAGATGGAAGAATATGGTCTTAACGACGAAGTATTCCTCACAAGACTTTATGCAACATTCATGGACCGCGAAGCTGACGCTGAAGGCAAGGCTTACTGGATGAACGTCCTCAGCAACAATGCCGACAGACTCGAAGTCGTAAAGGCTTTCGCTAATAGCCCTGAGTTCGCACAAAGATGCGTTAAGGCAAGGATCATGCCTCACTAATTTAAACGATCACAATCCATAACCAAGTTAGCAGGGACTGTCATTTTGGCAGTCCCTCATTTTATCCTGAAATCAAATTTTTAAAGAAGGTCCTTTATCGGATTGAACAAGCCATCAGCGTTACGCTCGTTGCCATCCTTGTAGCAGCTGAACGGATTCTCGGAATCGTCATAAGTTATCACCTCACCGCCGACAAAGCATCTGTCATCCGCACTCTCATATCCTGCGGATACACCATTATAGACGGCCGAATCATACGCGATCTGCGACAATGTCGGAACTTCACCCCAGCGATAAACGATGCCTGCATTATCCATCATGGAATTAAATGTGTCCCTAAGACTTGCGAAGTTGATGCTGCTCTCGCCCTTAGTCTCGATACCGCAGTTGTCGATGAGTTTAACGCAGGAATTGTAGTTCATCACATAGCACACAAGCACATCGTAATCGTGTGAATTGATCTCCAGGTCGCCCACCTCATCTCTGATGAAATGATCATACCAATACGGGATATCATCATACTCGAAAATACTAGTCACATCATCATACGAGATCGCCTGTCCAAGCGGCGTATCAGTTATGTACAGAAGATACATGACCGTCTCATTCATAAGCGGGCTGCCCGTGATATCAGTCTCTTTCGAATTAAGAGTTACCGTGCATCTGCCGTTTTCGAGATGGTCCAGAAACAGTTTCCTGAACACGATATCTGCCTGCTCGGAATCATAGAGATTATCCTGGATAAAATAGTTGAAATCCTGCGGCTCAGCATCAGGACAGTCGACGCCAAGTTCCTCCGAAGCGTAGTCCCTGAAGTAAGGCATTATATGCTCATCCACATCGAAAAGAGTTCCCCAGATAAGCGTCTGATCAAACGACAGTCCCCTCTTCTCCATACAGTAGTTAGCCATGCCCCAGTAATCGTATAAGATGTCGTACTTTTTCTGTGGATGATATTCCGTCGGTTCAGGTTCAGTCGGCTCAGTAGTCGACTCAGTGATCTCTTCTGTCTTCTTGGTCGATTCCATCGACTCTTCCATGTACTTCACATCAGTCTGAGTGCAGCTTGCCATAAGCATCGAAATACAAACAGCAGACGAAACAAAAGCTATCGTCTTTTTCATAGGGATACCTCCTGTCAGATGATCACAATTCAAAGATTATATAATTGATGTTAGGATCCATTATCTTATTCATCAGCAGTTCTTCATGAGCGAGTTCTAGGTCCTCATATCCGTTCCAAACATTTTCGGAAGGTCCGACAGACTTTACTGACGAATTATCAGGTTCGATGAACTCCACTTTACCGCTCGAATCAAGAACGAAATCCTGTGTCGCGATGCAGTGATAGATCTCCTTTGTCCTTCCGTCAGAAGATATGAAATTAGCCTTATAGATGAAGTAGATGGCGTTATCATCCTTTTCGGTAATGAGGTATTTCTCAACAACTTCCGGCTCACCTTCAAGGCTCCATTCAACGCCGTCCTCGTCAATGATCTCAGAATAAAGATCCTTCTCCTCTTCATATGCGAGCTCAGTAGCCTTATCAAGGAACTTCTCATTCTTCGTTACATCGTATCTGGAAACGCGATGAGTCTTCCATTCGACTTTCGGTTGTTCAGAACTCTTCTTCACGAAATCCATGCTCGTGATAAGCTTAGCACCGCCGAACATAATACCGATCACGATTAAGAGCGTCGCATATTTCTTGATATTAGAGATCAACGCCCTCTTCTTAGCAGCCTTTCGCTCTTCCTCTCGACGTCTTTGCTCCTCGTTCTCGCGACGGATTGCCTCCTCTTCCTGCCTCCTGAACTCTTCCTGCATCGCGGACTTCTTTTCGGTCAGCGACCTAAGAATGTACTCCTCGGCATGAATGATATTGTCATATTCGATGTCGGCCTGATCTTTCTCTATCTCGAAAACATTTCCACAATAAGCACACGCCATCTTACCGTCTTCAAGTTTCAAAGGGGCATTACAGTTCTTGCAAGTCATCTGAACTAATTTCATTTTGCCACCTCCCATCCTTCAGGGATCGAGATCTCATATGTCTCCTGATCTCTCAACGCAGGCATGATACAGATCCTGTAGAGCTGATCTTTCTCATAGAATGTGCCTGCCGGCCACAAGCCGCTATAAGAATTAAACGTCACATCATATTCAGATACCGGCTTATTATATTCGTCAAACCATACCCTGGTGAAAACGTGCTGATAGACCTCTATGATCTCACCTGATTCTACGTGTTTATAAGTGACTTTATACACCAGATGAACGGCAGCCTTCGTTTCGTAGAACTTGTCAGGACCAATATAAACAGCAACGATCTTCGGCTGTTCACCTGCTGACTCTACCTCACCTCTAGGTAATGCACACTGATAAGTGATCTCAGTCGAATAATCGCGTGTAACCATGTAAACATAGTTCTGTCCTGCCGCGATCAGATTATCGACAAAGCTCTCGTCTTCTGATAATGCCTCGTACAGATTCTTCGTAATGTTAGCCTTTGCTTCCTGCTCAGCCTTACGTGATTTGTTAATGGCATACTTAAGAGAAAGAGTTGATCCTATGACCAATGCGGCCGCAACAACGAAGACGATCGTAAAGACTAATACTGTCTTTTTAGCTATGTGCTTAGCCTGCTTCTCAGCTCGTTCAGCATGTCTTAGCTGAGCGTTATCAAGAGACGCCTGACGAAGCGCAGATTCGGTCTGCATGAGATCGATATCCTTATCGAGCTGCATCTTCGATCTTGATGCCTGGGTAACTAACTGAGCGTATTTAACATCATGTTCATCATAATCAACCTTAAAAGCTGAACCGCAGCTGCTGCAGAAGAACATGTCTCTTTCCTGGTTAAGAAGTCCGGAACACTGAGGGCAATTTAGATTAGTTAGTTTCATGATCTGCCCTCCTCAGCTTTTTCGATTACTTCAGAAGGGACATCGAGCTTCTCACCATTGTATTCACTGCTAAGTGCTCTTTCCAGCTGCTTAAGATCTTCGCCTTTGATATCATCTCCAACCAGAGTAAGAGAGTAAGTATGATAATCAGAGTAGATATGACCTGCAGGCTGTCCCTGAAGACTGTTAATAACTATTGGATAATAGATCGGCGTACTCTCGCCGGAATCATTCTTATAAGTTACCTCATAGAAAAGGCACAGACTCTTGCCCATATCGCCTTCATAATAATATGCTTCGATGAACTTGCCGTCATCAGCTTTTGTGACCATCGAATCAAGTCCAAGACTCCAGGTCTCACGGAAGATCTCATATTTAACGTAGTAATATCCTGAACTGATCGCATTCTCCAAAAGATACTCGTCAGCTTCGACTGTCTCCTTATTGACCTCTGCGAACTGAACATTATCGAGATCTTTCTTGGCAAGTGTACTGACACCCTGTGAGACCACGAGCCTGAATATCACTGAGAACACAAAATAACAACCGAATACAACTGCGACTATGATGCCGAATCTCTTCATAGCTGAAGAAGCACTTCTCTGAACACGCTGTTGCTTCCTGACGCCTTCCATTATGTTGATCTGTTCCTTGGCTTCATTAAGCTTGGCATTACGTTCAAAACGTGCGGCCTTTCTCTCTTCAGCCGTCAACATAGCTGCCTGATCGACATCCTCTTTACCCCAATCGAAAGCGAAGTCGGTACCGCACATCGGACATGTGTATTTACCATCACGGAGAATAAGCTCTGAACCGCAGTTAGGACACATTCTTTTTTCCACTCACAGGTCCTCCCTAAACTTCATATAACACTCAATTGGATTATAACATTTTTGTAGATACCGCAAGAATGCCTGATTTATGTCAAAAAGCTAATGATAAGATATCTATGTCATACAAAAAGAAGATATATGAAATGAAAACGGGCTGACATGAAGCCCGGTGTGTATGGTTAAAAAGCTCGCATGTAAAGTGCGAGTTTTTTTATTCTCAGCAGATAACATACATAACTTATAGATCTGAATGTCCACTTGTGGGGAGGCTGTTCCAACCTTTCAGCCAAAACACGCATTTATGTTGGGGATTTTGGGCTAAAAAAGTGCGTCATCTACAACATAGATTTAAATTTGCGCAGTTGTGTTGGGCTAACCGAACTGTTTTAAGCCGATTTCGTCGCTATTTCTACAACTAAAATCGCAAAAAATGAGAATTATGTTGGGGATGCATTATCGGATCGTCGGAATGCCTTCAATGAAATCGTAATCTCTGTTTGTCTCAACGACGCGAATGCGCAGTTCGTCGAATTCGGCCGCCAGTTGAGAGATCTCAGAAGAGACAGTCTCGTCATCAGCACCGCTGCTTTTCAAGCGCTTCGACTCAGCTTCGAGATCAGCGATCTTGATACGGTCATCCACCATATCTTGAAGTGTGGAGAAGTACTCTTTATCTTCGTCAGAAGACTGAGCTACGATCTCATTGATCATCTCCTTCAGGTTCTGCAATCTGATCTGCGGAATGTTCTGAGTGATCGTAAAGTCATAGATCTTTTTCCATTTGCCGACGCAGAGGAATCTGCCGAGAAGAGCGTTAAAGTCGTGAGGATCAAGCATGAGCATGTGCGTGAATCTCTGTTCTGCTTCGGTAAATTCATTATGAGCCATCGCCTTGAGAGCTTTTTCGAAAGGATTGCCGAAGAAGAGAGAGCTGCCGTATGCGATACCGCAGAACTTACACTCGTAGATCTGCTTCTCGGAGTCGATGATGAGGTCGCCGCCGCAGCTGCTGCAGACGATCTTCTTGTCGAAGTCGATCAGTTCGGATACAGGGATCTTCGGCGCGCGAGGCTTCTTAGCAGGGGTGCCGCCGCTTGCCGGAGTTAGTCTTATAAGCTCTTCATAAGTCTTCTTGTACGAGATCACAAGAATGCGGATCTCTGCCTCTGAAGTGTCGTCGTAATGCTGAAGGTTGCCCATGTTCTTTCGTAGTTGCTTGGTCTTCACGCGATACATGATCACCGGCAAAATGTTGCCTATGAGCATCGGCGGCACGATAACTATCGCGGCAAGCGTCAAGGCAATGAGTACGCCTTTCCTTCCTCCTCCGGCAAAATACACTAACCCGGCTATAGCTGCCGCGGATATGGAAACGAACAGTTCCTGCGGTATAGACTTCACCATCTGCTTCTTTTGTTCCTTAAAAGTATCTTCAGCCTTCATAAGCTCACGATATGTATCGTCGCCGACCTTCGGAACTGCGTTCGTTCCTTTCTTGGCAGCAAGATACTTCTCGGCCTTCTGCACCAGCTCCTGAAGTCTCGAAAAGTATTCCTTGTTCTCCTCATCAGCCATCTGCCCTGCATCAAACGCAGCAAGCTCCATCTTCGGAAGATCACAGGAGATCATCTTATCAGGATGCGCAAGATTCTCGATGGAACTGCATCGTCCCTCACACAGAACATGCGCGCGAAGCACCAAAGGATCATTCGGATATTGCTCGAAAAGGCTGTCGATCTTCTCCCTTGCAGCGTGGAACTCCAAGTTCTGTAAACGGACATCGATGTCTTTTAATATCTCATCGTAATGGAAATCGCCGATCGCAAAATCAGCTCCGCAGAAAGGACAGGAAAACAGTTCCTGATCGATATCATAATGCAAGATGCCGCCGCATTCGGCGCAAGTGTAATTCTTTAAAGTTGTCATTTCAGTATTCCTCGAAAAAATCTATCATCATAATAACATCTTTTCGAGAGGTGAAATGCTGAAAAAACACACAATTATCTTTTGTATTTGTTAATTATTTTTGAGATACGAAACGTTTTTCGAAAAATAAAACGTTTCGTCACGCAAAATTGCCGAATTTAAAAGGTAAAAACGCCTTGATATTTATTGTTCATTCGTAGACAATAATCTCGTTGCTCGCCGGCCGGCAAGACTGCAATAGGGAAAGGAGTTTTTATGAAAAACAACAAATTCAAAAAGCTGACGGCTGTCATCCTTGCTGCTTCAATTATGAGCATCGCAGCAGGATGTGAGCAAGAACTTCAGACGATCTGCTCTGATGCAAGTGAACTCGCTGAGACTTGCCAGTCAGAGATCGAAGCTGAGACAGAGATCACGCCTGAGACGATCGATCTTAGCGAGACCGAAGGTACAGTAAGTATCACTAAAGCCGGTTCCTATATCGTAAAGGGCAGTACAGAAAACGGCATGATCATCGTTGAAGCTACAAAGGAAGACGAGATCGACATCACACTCGACAACATATCGATCACGAATCCGACATCCGCAGCCATCTACGTGAAAAAAGCAAAGAAGGTTAATCTAACTTTAAAGGGCAAAAACAGATTGATCACTCCCGGTG
>JAGCGE010000257.1 GCA_017649745.1 Clostridiales bacterium
AGCACGACGGATCAGGTATTCCTGTTGAGCATCAAAGAGGTGAATGAGTATTTCAGCTCGGATGAAGCGCGGAAATGTGCACCGACGGCGTATGCGATAGCCCAGGGCGTAGGTGAAAGTAAATACGAGGTGGATGGAAAGGCCACTTGCATTTGGTGGCTGCGGTCGCACGAAGCTAATGACTCTGATAGTGTCAGCGTCATCGGCACCGTCGTCGACGGCAACGGCGCCAGGAACTCCTTAGCCTACTTCGACTTTGCCGTCCGCCCCGCTTTGTGGGTCAGTATTGAATGAGGATTTATGAGAGAAAACAGGGCAAAAGAAAATAGGCGTTCGCGCCAGCAATTGTGTGAATAACAGTTGACCAAAAAAACAGAAAATATGGATAATACATAAAGTCAAGCACATCTAATTTGTCAGATTGCTAAATTACGCGTGTTCCGGGAAATATATACATAGATATTTGTCGAGTGGAGGGTTGATTATGAATAGTAGTGGAGAGTATAAGAGTAATAGCATCAAAGCAGTTGAAAGCATGGATTCGTTAATCAATTCTACAGCGGGAATGCTTGCTGAAACGAGATCTTCCGTTAGTGGTTCTGGTTCGACATTGAGTGTGCCTATAACCGAACTTGCGTCTTTAGGTGCAGCGGTCTCGTCATTGCTTCCGACAATAAATTCTATTTCTCAAACGACGGCAGGAACTACAGGCGGACTTTATCAATTGGCAAATGCTGAAGTTGGCGATGTTCTTAAGCAAGCTGCTAAAGATGGAAATTTCTGGGGCGCATTCAAAACAGCAGATGGATCGTCGAAATTTGCTCAGCTTAAGGAAGTTGATGCATCTTCTATAGAACACGCAAAATCTGCCATTAATCCAGCAACAATGATGATGGCAGTCGCCTTGTTTTCAATAGAGAAGGACCTTGGAAATATAGCAGATATGGAAAAGCAGATTCTTTCGTTCTTGGAAATCGAGAATGAGGCTCAAATCGAAGCTGACGTTGAAACTTTGATGGGAATCGTCAGAAAGTACAAATCAAATTGGGACAATGAGCATTTTGTTGCGAGCAATCATAAGCAGGCCTTGGACATTCAGCGCACAGCGCGAACAAAAATGATCGCTTTTCAGAGAAAGATAGATGATGTTCTTAAAGCAAAAACGTTTATTGTTGGTCAAGGAAAAGTGAAATCAACTGTTGCTGATTTGCAAAAGAAATTTCAGTATTATCGCCTTTCTCTTTATACGTTTTCGATGGCATCGTTGATGGAAGTGATGTTGAGCGGTAATTTCAAAGAAGAATACATTAGCGGAATCAGGGATGAAATAAAAAGCATGTCGGAGAAGTACAGAGAACTATTTGGAGAATGCTCACTACTCCTCGAAAAGATGGGAAACTCTGCTGTTGACGCTAATGTTTTGAATGGAATTGGAGCTGCCGGTAAAGGTGTGGGTAAATTAATAGGGAACATTCCGAAAGCAAAAGATGGTAGGGTTGGGAAATTCTTTCAAGGTTCAGGTGAGGATCTGAAGAAAAATGCGGCCAACATGAAAAAGAAAGCTGTAGAAGAATTTGCTGTGGTTAGTAATCCCGATACTAATGTATTTGTTGAGAAATTGGACGATATGATACAGATTTATAACCGCACTTCCCAGATATGTTTTGACAAAGAGAGAATATACTTGGTTTCAAATAAGACAGCATAATACAACAATCGGAAAACGATAACTCCGCAGGTGTTCATTGATCGCGTTAGTCTTTTTGATCAAAACGGGAGAAAAACGATATATTATTTATATGCGGATGCAGAGATCCTGTGTCCGCTTTTTGCGTTAATTCGGATAAAAAACATGAATACGTATTTACCTAAATTATCCTTCTTAAGGAAGGCTTCATAGTGAGAAGTACTTTGCATGAGATTGTAACGAAATATCTCTCCGATCAGTATGGTGTGGTTTCGGAAATTCACTGGAACTCCTCCACATCAGCTACCAGGCCACGCTTCCGAAGAGGAAAAAGCATTCTTAAACATTTCTTTACCTTCCTTTGACGATGCCTTTACCTTTCCCGGGTAAGATAGAGACATAAAGCAAGGAAACATCGCGGAGGGTAAGAGAATGACAAACGCAATGAATAAAGAGAATAAGAACGTAATCACCGGAAAGCAGATGGTTGAGTATCTGGTACTTGTAGCCATCAGCCTGATCTCCCTGAACGCTCTGAGCACTGTCGTGATCAAGCTCTCCACATTACTCTTCAGCATCTCCGGAGTCAATGCAGTGACCCTCGGCGGAAAAGTCGGCTTCCTCGTATGGCTCGTATTCTTAGGCTTCATCTCAGTAAAAACCATCAGAGAATCCAGATCCTAATCGAAAAGCACTTGCCCCAATAAATAAGCATACCACCTAAACTCCAATACATACCCCCTAGCAAAGCCCGCACAGAAATGTGCGGGCTTTGTATATAAGAGATTTTGCGAGAAAGTTTTTATGTATAGCGTTGATGAGTCCAAAACATTTTATGTGACACTTATTAACATAATGTACAAATTTGTTTGATATCATTGAAAAAAGAATCCAGGACGTTTCGTGAACTGTAAGCTGAAATGAAAGCAGGATAATCGATCTATCTGAAGGCGTAAATGAATACGATAAGTGATTGGATATCGAAAGTTCTTTGATGTGTTCAAAAGTCGTCTCGGGCGGTAGAAATAGAATCGTTTGTGAGACTTGGATCCACAGACGATAATAAGAATTATACTTCGAAATTAGCTAATCGCGGCGTCGTAGGTATTGCAGGTCAAGGAATGGAGTTCTTTCTGATTATATCAATAACAACGTTATTATCAAGATTCTATAAATGCCATATGGGAACAAATAAAAGGGGGATCAATATGGAAAAGAAAATTAAAGATTCTTCTGGCGCCGAGATGGCTGTCCGACCGATACTTAAATGTCCAAGTTGTGGTAAAGATGGCAGTGGAAAGTTTTGTAATCAGTGCGGGATTCAACTTCAGACAGATGATTCGAATCCCTCAAAACCTCCAAAGAAAGGGGATGCGCTTCCAAAGATAATCACGATTGTCGTAATATGCTTAATCATATGCGGTATTGTTTACTTTTGTATTCCAAAGAACCGAATTAAGATCAATGAAAAAAACTTCCCAGATGCAGTTTTTAGAGAGAAAATCAAGCAGTTTGATAAGAATAAAGATAACAAACTTTCTGCAAGGGAGCGAGGAGATGTTACAACTATAAATGTGAAAGAATCTGATGTTAAGGATCTTACCGGCATAGAGTATTTCAATAATCTAAGAGAACTGAATTGCGAAAACTGCTGGCTGGAGCACTTGGATTTAAGCAATAACACAAGTCTTAAGTACTTATATTGTTCTGGAAATCTGCTTGAAGATATCGAACTGCCTTATCCTCCCGATGATAGTTCCAGATCTTTGCTAGTAGTTTTTGACTGTAGTATGAATTACTTGACGAAAATAAATTTGGGCGACTGTAAGAATCTCGAAAGACTTGATTGTTCATATAATGATTTAACTAGATTACAGTTACCGCCCAAAAATCTTAGTCTCAAGAATCTGGACTGTTCCTATAATAGAATAAAGACGTTGGATTTAGAAACATGTCAAGTTCTTGAGTGGTTATTATGTGAAAACAATCAGATTGAAAAACTTAGTATTAGCTCGCTAACAAAACTGACACACGTTACGTGTGGCTACAATCTGATTTCAGAACTGAATATAAAGAATAATGATGGGTTAGTTTGGCTAGGTTGCGAGAATAACAGACTTTGGAAACTAAATCTCCCCCAAAAAGATAAGCTCGAATACTTAACTTGTTATGGAAATGCAATTTCGGAATTAGACATATCAGGCGAGCTTGCCCTTCAGATTTTGTATCTTTCCACAGATGCTATTAAATCTGATATGGAGGGCTCAACAGTTGTCTTCTCATTTAAGATGCTGGGAAAACCTCTAATGTTTATTAGAGATGAGTCCACTAAAGTGATATTTTAGTGAAACTCTATTAATGGTAAGGTCAATGAAATCTGGGTCGGTTTTTAATCCGGGGTTCTGACTATTTCTGTTGAATTACTTGTGCAAACGCACAATATTTATATCAATTTAAAGAGTATTGGCATTTAAGCAATAGACATTGATTTGCATTATTACAGAAACTGTGAACATATAAAGAATTTACTTGGAATTTCGTGCGTTTGTGAACTTGCACATCAGAAATTTAAGGAACTCATGAGACATTCATTGATCTTTAGCCTCGTATGAAAAGGTCTCCTAGCGGGAGACCACTTGAATGCTTATTAGATATATCCTGATACCAGAAAGACAAGTGAGCCGGATGAGGCGGCGGAAAGGCAGGTATCAGATATGTTTGGAGCAATTATTGGAGACATCATTGGTAGTAAGTTTGAGTTTGACATAGGTCCCGAGAGTAAGGAATTTGAGCTTTTCAGTGTGAATGACTGCTTTACGGACGACACTGTTATGACCTGTGCGGTGGCAGACGCACTGCTTCAGGCAGGGGATAAGAACGAGATCGCTACGTATATCGAGAAAGAATTCGGATATACGTTTGATCGCTCTCTTTCGGATATTGCACAGAATGATCGCGACTTTGTAGACTGTATGCACTCTGTGCCGGAAGCTATCACAGTCATTGAAGAATTCAATAAAAGGACATGTACGCGAATCAGATGAAAGTGAAGCAAATGCATGTAGGACAAATATTTGGACAATGAGTATGAGATAATCTAGTCAACAAGAGCGGGAAACACCTGAAACAGGGCTGCTCAAGAAAAAAGACCATGAAGAGTGCGCGAGAGACAAGCTCGATGACCGCACGACAACCTGCCAATAGAGGTAAGGTGCCAAAGCTTGAACGATGGGAGTTCAGACGGATCCGAGGTAACTTCGGATCTGACCTCCTTGCCAAAAGAAGACAGATCATATTTTTAAATCAGGAGGAATTATTCTATGAAAAATGAAATTATGAAAAGAAGACTTGAAATGGGACTCACAAGAAAGCAGCTGGAAGAACTGACCGGTGTATCGCATACGGTTATTAAAGCGCTGGAATATGGAGCCAGAAGCACGGATAAGGCTCAAATTAATACTCTGGTAGCAATTTGCGTCGTGCTCGGTTGCCGTATCTCTGATGTTCTTACTGACCCGGAGCTTATCGCGGCGATGCGCAT
Source organism: Clostridiales bacterium (assembly GCA_017649745.1). The sequence goes on from JAGCGE010000257.1 coordinate 5,229, forward strand.
TTGTGAACAGGCTGAATCTGAAACAGTAGTTGAAAAAGTGTAAGGAGGAAAAAGCATGGAAAACTATATTACTATTCAGGAACTTGCATTTCTGGTCGGCTGCAGTGCTCAGACTATCGGTTCTTATTATAAATTTAAGAAGGAAAACCCGAACAATGAACTTACCAAGATGCTTCCGGACTTTGTCCGCATTGGCAAAAGAAATACCCGTTATTGGAAGGAAGAGGACGCAGAAGTCATCAAGGAGTTCAGAAAGAAGCTTCCTCAAGGAAGAAATGGCGCACTTGGCAGTGTGACGCAGCGCTACGTGAAAAAGAATCACGAGCAGTCAGCAAATGACGAAGAACTGTGCAATATCGAGCACACGGTTACACTTGAGGACTATAGGCTGGCACAGAAACTTGTAACTGCCGAAATAGTAAGAGACTTGTCCATGATAAATCGTGACAAGGAAGATGAGAAGAGCATGCAAATAATTCTGGAAATGATAGCTCTGTTTGCCTCAGAAACCGAATCTCTGCTATTCCCAGATGAGGAAAACAGGCTTGTTGACGGGAAAGAAGTCTTTGATTTGAAGACTTCTCCGACAATCATCGTTTTGAATGATGAAAAAAGAAAGCAATGAGGTAATTCACTACTCCCCTCTATCGCGATTTGATATGTTTACAATTAATATACATTTGCAATGAGAAAACACTTCTGTGATTAGATAAAATAAACTTATATTTTAATGCTTAATGCAGGATTTGCGAGGAGTTGGGAGATGAATCTTTCTTTAAAGTTAAAACCGTCTTTGCTTGGAAGATATTTCGAATGTAAGTGTGATAGATTTCTCGTGCACAGTGCTATGGATAAAGCGGTCCAACAGCGGCTTGGTCTTCCACAATCTCGTGTTTATGAGGATTCTGCTGCCGCTTTGGCGGGCAAGAACTGGGAGAATAAGCTGTTTGATGATCTTAAAAAAAACAATTTGTATGAAGTTATTGATTTGAAAAATGATAAAGCATCCGCTGATGAGAAGTATAAAAGAACAATAGAAGCCATCAAAGGTATTTCAAATCGCAAAAAGACTTTGTACCTGTTTCAGGCGTGTGTTCGGGCGTCAGAATCATTCAAAAATGAGCACCTTGCTTCTTTTAATGGCTCTAATCTTAATCCGTATTTGAGTTCACAGATGTATCCGGATTTTATTCGTGCGGAGTACGATGCGACAAGGAAAAAGTTCAAACTTACAGTTATTGATGCAAAGAATGCAAGTAAGCTGAAAAAAGGTGCTGAGATTCAAATCGCTGTATATGTGAAACTTTTGAAATCTATTATTCTCGATGAAAAGATTGAGAACTGCTATATCGATGAAGAGGAAGGTATTGTCTGGAACCGTGAGAAACGGACGAATGTGTGTCTCGAACATGTTTTTAATCTTCAACATGCACTTGGCGAAGTGGATACCTTTTTCTCGGAAAGACTGCGCAGTATTGGTGAAGCAATAGAGTCAGTTGAATCGGATGAGCAAATCCCGAAGAGCCTTGATTACAATCTAAATCAACAATGTGAATATTGTGACAATTATGAATGGTGCAAAAAGACTTGCGCTGAGAATCTTAGCGTAAGATTATTGCCTTATGTTCGTACACGTGCACAGAAGAGAGTAAGCGAACTGATAGAGAACGGTGAACTCGCGGATGATAGTTTTGCTTCAGTTAAAGAACTTTTGGAGACGAATCCAGAGTCTCTTACAGATGGATGTGCCGATTGGCGAAGAGTAGCCAATAATCTTGAAGCATATGAGAAGGGCATTCTAAGCTATGCTGATGGAAAAACCGAGCGATTCCCTAGAGATGCATCTTCAATTTCGTTTCCTGTAAGGCAGAACTTTTCCTTGCTGCTATCTGCTCAACAGGACGTTAATAAGGGACGAGTGTATGCGTTTTCATGGCTTCTGGTTCCAGGTAATGGGATTGATATCTGGAATATGTTACGTGGAAAAATGAAGACTGTCGAAATATATGAAACGAAGTGGGAGAGCCCGGGAAAAGGAAAGTATTTTGATTCGGTTATAGCGCACGATTATTCTAATGAAGAATTCAATCGGGTTGATCGTGTGTTTGTTGAAAGTTTGTATGAGTTGCTTAGAAGAATCAGTGATTACAAAGATCCGGAAAAACGTAAACTCCAGTGCTTTGTAATGGACGATTATGAGCGCAACAATCTTGAGGATACGCTATATTCAATGCTTGAATACCTTGATCCAGATGACGACCACGATCTTCTTGAGAAAGTGATGACTATTCTTTTCTGGTTTCAAGGCGAGCGGACAGTTACGGATCTTGAAAAACAACCTGCAGGTGAAGTTATTGAAAATCCGGTGACGGTTCTGACGACTGAAATATCTAGACTTTATGTCTTGTCAGCTTGTATATCCTATAATCTTAAGACGATAGCAAAAGTCTTTTCTCCAGCGCTTTCCTTCGATGAGGACGATGAAGAGTTCTTTGGAGTATTAACCAATGTTGTCAATGGAATGCCGATTATTCGAGCATGGGATGAATCTGATTGTGCTGAGAGGGAACGCCAGTTAGAAAGTATTGCATACCATATTAGAAAAAGACTGTTCATCGAGTATGAAATAATAAAGACTATGCAGAGAGATAATGATGAAAATCTTATCCATTTGAGCGCATGGCCAATGAAGTATCAGATGGTTCCGCCGAAATATCCGGAGTATCCAGAGATAGCGCGTCTTGATTTTGAAAATAGATATGAGGAACTTCTAAAATATCAGGAGATTCGCAAAGTTCGCATTAATGGAATCCAGAATGCAATTGATTCTGGTATGATTCTCCAATTAGCATATTCTGGTTCAGGAGATACTTTTGATGTTTTGAACTATGAGCACTATATAGGACGAGAATGGCATTCGGCTTTTCTCTGTGAGGATACTCCTGAGAACAGACTTCAAATTATGCTTTTAAGAGATAAGCAGTATACAAAGAATGTCAGACCATATTATGTGGTAGATGAGACGGATACGGTTTTTTATTCAAAAGAAATGGATATGGAATACAACTACAGGGATGAAGGCTGCGGAGCCACTATGGAGTTTAAGCCTGCCAAAGGTTCAAAATTTGAGCCTGTTGAAGGTCTCTGCTACCTGTTCTTTGAGGTTTACTCGGATTGGAATAGTGGAAGAACAGCCACCGGATTGAAAAAACTTGTTGATCGTCCGGAATTCTTAGATCCAATGTTACTTTCTGCAGATACAGGGCTTGTGTTTGATGACAAAGCAAAGAAAGAGTGTAGCAAGTACTGGTCCCCAGATAAGTTTAAATTCAGTGCATCTCAAGAAGATGCGTTTAAGCATTTCTTTGAGCAAAGATTGAACATTCTTGTCGGTCCGCCTGCTTCCGGTAAGACAGATTTTATCGCTCGAGCTCTGATCACGCTTTCAAGTTATTATCAGAAGGTTGAGAAAAGAAATCTGAAAATCATGGTAACAGCCATGTCAAATTCGGCTATTGACAATGTGCTTCTTAAACTGGATAAGATGCTTCGTAAAGAAAACAAATGTGGAATAAAATTGTATAAAAGTAAAAAGTTTGACGATAATGCTTCTTTCGAAGATAGAAGTGTAAAGCTTCTTGAAGACTATCATGTAGCTGGTGAAATGAATTCAGACGAGATTCAAATTATTGGAATGACCAGCTGGTCCGCATTCAAAGAGTTCCATCATGAGAAGTATGGAAAGATGCGCGAATTTGATGTGATAGTCATGGACGAGGCATCACAAGTTCGAGCGATGGATGCATTTCTAACTCTTGAGTGCAGTAATGCAAATACTAGATTCCTTCTTGTAGGTGACGATGATCAGCTTCCACCAATTATCGCCGGGAAATACAAAGAGAAGGAGGGAGAAAAGTATATTCATGGATCAATCTTCCATATGTATCTGACTGCGCTTTCTGAAGATTATCCGGATATTATCCGTCTTTCTGATAATTTCCGCATGAATGGAATTCTTTGCAAGTATTCTGCGGATAAGATCTATGGACCACAGTATAAAGCCTTTAATGAGGAGATTAAGAAACAGCGAATAACTATGGCTAATAAACCGGGTAATCCTCTGCTTGCGTCGATTCTTGATGAGGATTATCCTCTGGTTTTCTGTGAGCTTTCTGGGCCCGCAAGACCTCAGAGAGAAGCAGAAGTGAGTCTGGTGGCAGATGTCGTGTACGAGTTGCAAAAGTACCTGATAAATGAATCAACCGGGAATCTTGCACGGGTAGATGGCAATTTCTGGCGTGAGAATGACTTTCTGGATGGCGCTTGTGGTATCATTTCGCCTCATCATGAACACATAAACCGTCTCAAAACAAGGCTTTCCGAGGATCTGGGATGTGATCGCAATGATGTATATATCGGTACTGTGGATAAGCTTCAAGGTAAGGAGAGGAAAGCAGTTATCGTAAGCTACGGAGTATGCGAAGCGGAGAAGATCAGAAACGAAAGTGAATTCATATATAGCCGAAATCGCTTTAATGTCTCTATTACCAGAGGCAAAGCAAAGACTATAGTATTCCTGTCTAATGCGATTGCTGAAGCGAGCATAGATTCGAATATTCTGGTTAACAATACTCCTTCACTACGCAAAGGAATGGATTTCATACATGGATTCTTGCCGTTTATGGAATCGGATCAAGATGGAGAGATACTTATTTCCGAGGTTTATCCGGATTATGCGGAAGATGTATGTGTCAAGCTCTGGAAGAAAAAACTGAATGAGTGAGATCTTTTGTAATATAATATACATATCAAGCGAAAGTGAGATGTTTCTTGGAGGAGTCTGAATATGGATAAACTGCCAGAAGAGTTAGCTCGAGAGAAGATAGACAAACAGCTTCTTAAAGCTGGATGGGACATCGTTTCTAGAGATGAATATATTCCGAACCTTACTTCTGCCGTCAAAGAAGCTTTGATGGTGGGAAATAAAGAGAGTGACTACCTCCTGTTCATTGAAGGCAAAGCAATTGCTGTAGTTGAAGCCAAGCGAAAAGAAAATCCCCTTGGACAAGATGTAGCAGATCAGGCCGAGAACTATGCGAGAACACCACAAGAGTGGTATGGACTGTGGTTTAAGGATCTTGTCCCTTTGGTTTACTTAGCTAATGGAGAAAAGATTCTGTTCAAAAATATGCTGACAGACCCGGACGGAGAGTATGTCGAACTGAAAGATATGCATTCTCCGAAGAAAATGCTTCAGCTAGTAAATAAGACCTCTGAATATGGAGCGTTACCGCGTCTCGAAAAGAAGGGTCTCCGTGATTGTCAGTACGAAGCTGAACTGGAATTTGAGCATTCCCTGAAAAATGGGAAAAAGAAGGGTTTGGCGATTCTTGCTACAGGAAGCGGAAAGACGTATCTAGCCTGTTTGGCGAGTTACCGACTTCTAAATTACACTCCAACAAAGAGAATTCTGTTTCTCGTAGATAGAAATAACCTTGCTAGACAGACGGAAGCAGAATTCAGTCAGTTCGACCGTACCGAAAAGCAACAGGAGATGAGCTCTCTGTATGAGATCTCCCGCCTCAGAAGCGAGGATGACGTTAAAGCTGATATTGTTATCTCAACCATCCAAAAACTATATGCTGTTCTCACGGGTATGACTCTTTCCGGAGAGAGCGAGGATGAAGAAGACGAGCAGACTACTGAGCAGGAAAACCGTGAAGATACCGAAGTGATTTCCCTTGGTAAGGATCTCAAACTTCCGCCAGACTATTTCCAACTCATCATTGTCGACGAGTGTCATCGGTCCATTTATGGAAAGTGGAAGGCTGTTCTGGACTATTTCTCCAGTGCTACAGTTCTTGGATTAACAGCTACTCCTACTGCTGAAGCATATGCTTTTTTCAATAACAATATCATTGAGGAGTATTCATACGAAGATTCTGTTATTGATGGTGTAAATGTTCCCTCAAGAGTATACCGAATTGCAACAAAAGTGACCGAACATGGCGGAACTATTGCTGCGGGTACCACTGTATCTGAAACGTCACGAAGAACCGGAGATTCAAAAGACTATACACCCAGTCAGTCTATTGAGTATGCACCAACACAACTGGATCGATCGGTTGTAAGCGTCAGTCAGATAAAGACTGTATTAAAACAGTACAAGGAATCGATTTATGAAGATTTGTATCCGAACAGAGAGAAACAGTGGGAATATATCCCCAAAACGCTGATTTTTGCTAAAGATGATAATCACGCTACAGAAATCGTTGAGGCAGTGAAAGAAGTCTTCAAAGATGAGTTTGAATCTGGAGAAGTCCCTGAGCACTTTGTACAGAAGATTACATACTCAGCCGGAGACTCTAATGGTCTGATTAGAGATCTTCGAACTGATAAGGATTTCAGAATTGCTGTTACCGTTACTCTTGTGGCAACCGGTACGGATGTAAGACCTCTGGAAGTCGTTCTCTTTATGAGAGATGTTGGTTCTGACGTTCTTTATACTCAGATGAAAGGCCGCGGATGCCGTACCATTAAAGACGATAAGCTTAGAGAGGTTACTCCTAATGCTGACACTAAAGAATGTTTCTATATAGTTGATGCTGTGGGTGTAACAGAACATGATAAGCATCTTCCGCCACCGGGGAAGGATAAGAAGAGCAAAAAGGTCTTTTCTTTAGAGACATTACTTGAACATCTTTCCCACAATGAAGTGAGTGATGAAAACCTCTGGCTTTTGAGAGACTATTGCTCCACGATTCACAGCCGATATGAAAACAGTCCTTTGTTCTCTCACCATTTGGACTTATATATCGACATGTTCGGATTTGGTCCTAGGAAAATAGCCGGGAATATCCAAAGTGCTATCGAAATGGGTTGTTGCTCACATATGAATATATCGATCCCTCTCATGACAATCATGTTCGTATGCAGCTTATTTCTGAACTTATGAATAACATTTCTGCGCGTAAGAGACTGCTTGAACTGCAGCGTGGATACGTTGTTAAGGTCGAGGATGATACAGATATTCTTATATCTGCAGGTTTCTCGAAAGAGACCGCTCAGAGTTTCATAGAGAACTTTGAAAAATATCTGGATGAAAACAAAGACAGTATCGAAGCTCTTAGAATCATATACAATTCTGAGGATACGGTGATAACTCATTCCATGCTGAGTGAATTGAGAGACAGGCTCCTTGCGGAAAGTGCGCAGTATGGTGTGTACCATATCTGGAAGAGTTATAAGACACTGGATACAGCAGGTGTTGTAGATGAACTGGATACAAAGAGTAACGTTAATGCCCTTACTAATTTGATTCAGATTGTCAGATTTGTTTATAAGAAGAATTCCCGGTTAACAAGTTTGGTTAACGGTTATGCGCGCCGGTTTAGTCTTTATTGTGGACAGCAGCAGCGTCCTCTTACTGCTGATCAAGTGGAAATAATGAAACAGATTGCCGAATTCGTTATTAACGATGGTGCCATTTCTGTGATGGATTTGAATGAAATTGACACAGATTTGTGGAGACGAGGTGTGACTGAGTTTGGGCCGGCTCGGTTAGCTGATGAAATGCAGGCTCTATCTAAATTCTTATTGAAGGTGGCTTAATATGGCAGAACAGAAAACAGAATCATCATTATTGAAGAAAGTATGGAACATCGCGAATGTTCTTTCATCCGCGGGTGTAGGCTTTACAGACTATATTACTCAGTTGACATACATCCTGTTTCTTAAGATGGATGATGAGAAAGAGAGTATGGGACTGAAAAGCTCTATTCCAGATGGCTGCAAATGGTCTGAACTCACGAAACTGAACGGAACAGATCTTGTGGAGAAATATGAGGATATTCTTGAAGAGTTGTCCAATGTTGACGGCCTTATAGGAACGATCTTTACTAAGGCAACAAACAAGATCGATAAGCCGATTATGCTGAAAAAAGTCATCGATATGGTTTCAGAAGAAAACTGGTACATGATGGATGGTGACTTCAAGGGGACGATCTACGAAGGTATCCTTGAAAAGAATGGACAGGATAAAAAGAGTGGAGCAGGCCAGTACATTACTCCTAGAGCCCTCATTTCAGCAATTGTAGATGTTGTTGATCCGAAAATTACAGAGACTGTTGCTGACCCGTGCTGCGGTACGGCTGGATTCTTGTTGGCATCTTATGAACACATGCGTAAGCAGAGCAAAGATGTTGAGAAACAGAAGTTCTTGAAGAATAATGCGTTCTATGGAGCGGATAACACGCCTCTTGTAGTTACACTGGCTTCTATGAACCTCTATTTGCATGACATCGGTGTTAACAAGAGTCCGATTGCCTATAAGGATTCACTGGTTGAAACCACTGATGATCTCTATCAGGTAGTATTAACGAATCCGCCTTTTGGTACTCGTCCGCAGGGAAGTGTGGATGTGTATGCCAACAGACCTGAATTTGTTAAAACGTCAGATAATCAGGTGAACTTCCTTCAACATATTATGTCTATTGTTAAGACCGGTGGACGTGTTGGTGTAGTTCTTCCCGATAGTGTTCTTACAGATACTGGCGCTACGGCTAAGGTTAGAGACAAGTTGATGAAGGATTTCAATCTGCATACGATTCTTAGACTGCCTACTGGTATTTTCTATGCTAATGGTGTTAAGACCAACGTCCTTTTCTTTGATAAGGGTGAACCTACAAAAGATATTTGGGTTTACGACTACAGAACAGGCATTAAGCATACAATGGCTACGAAACCTATGACCAGAGCTAACCTGGATGAATTTGTAGCATGCTATTGTTCCGGTCACATGGAAGATCGTAAACCTTTATATGATAAAGAAACTAATCCTAATGGAAGATGGCGCAAGTTCACAGAAGAGGAAGTTAAGAAAGCAGATAACCTTGATTTCAAGTGGCTTGATCTCGAAGAAAAAGATGAGCGTACGATAAAGCAGGTTCTTGATGACATGCAGGCAGAATCTGACGGAATAGCAGAAGCAGTAGCTAAACTCAAGGAACTGCTTGGAGATATCGATTTATGATAGATACTGAAGCATTGCGAAAAAAGGTCATAGACCTTGCTATACAAGGAAAACTTACGCAGCAATTACCAAAAGATGGTAATGCTGAAGATCTATACGCACAAATTCAGGAGGAGAAGACAAAGCTTATCAAAGAAGAAAAGATAAAGAAAGAAAACCCTCTGCCTCCGATTACAGAGGATGAGATTCCGTTTGAAATACCCAATAATTGGAAGTGGGTTTGTCTAGGTGAGTTGTGCACACAAATAACAGATGGAACTCATAAAACTCCTACATATCAAGATGAGGGAATTCCCTTTTTGTCCGTAAAGAATATCTCTTCAGGATCTTTTGATTTGAAGGATGTTAAATATATATCCGAAGAGGAACACGCTGAATTAGTACGGAGGTGTAATCCGAAAAAAGGCGACGTGCTTGTCTGCCGAATAGGTACATTGGGTAAAGCAATTACTATTGATTTTGATATGGAGTTTAGTATATTCGTTAGTTTAGGACTAATAAAAACAACAAATACAATACTATCTGATTATATTGTTCAAGTGATTAATTCTGGGTATGGTGATGCTTGGGTAATGGCCAATAAAGCTGGAGGCGCAATGCATACGTACAAGATCAACTTGAATAGTTTATCGTTACTTTCTGTTCCATTTCCTCCTTTAGCAGAACAAAAACGAATAGTTGAAAAGATTAAAGAGGTTCTCGCACAAATTGATATTATCGATACTCTTCAGCAACAATATGAATCTGACCGTGAAATATTGAAGGGGAAGATCATTGATGCCGGAATTTGTGGCAAGTTAACAGAGCAACTGCCAGAAGATGGTGATGCTGAAGAACTGTATGCACAGATTCAGGAAGAGAAGGCGAAACTTATCAAAGACGGAAAGATAAAGAAAGAAAAACCTCTGCCTCCGATTTCAGAAGATGAGATTCCGTTTGAAATACCAAGTAATTGGAAGTGGTGTAGATTGCAAGAACTTGTATATATATTGGGAGATGGTATACATGGAACCCCCCATTATGATCAATGTGGTGAATATTATTTTATTAATGGTAATAATTTATCAGAAGGGAAAATTGTTTTGAAGGCAAGCACAAAGAAAATAGGTGAAGATGAATATTTGAAATATAAAAAAGATTTAAACGAAAGCACTATACTTGTGTCAATTAATGGAACTATTGGGAATCTTGCATATTATAATAATGAACGAATAATTCTTGGCAAAAGTGCTTGCTATTTTAATCTGTTAGATAGAAGAATGAAAGAATTTGTATTCTTTGTCCTCAAATCTGATTATTTTCTTAAATATGCTCATTTTTCAGCAACAGGTGTAACAATTAAGAATGTATCTCTTAAGGCTATGAATAATTTTATGATTCCGATGCCATCAATTATTGAACAGGAGAGAATAGTAAATCGAATTAATAGATTAATGGGGATACTCATTGGGAATGTGGCCTGATGAAGAAATGAAAACTGCGAGACTGGAAGATGTTTATGATAGATGCTGAATCATTACGGAAAAAGGTTATAGACCTGGCCATACAAGGAAAGCTTACACAGCAATTACCAGAAGATGGAAGTGCTGAAAATCTTTACGCACAGATTCAAGAAGAGAAGGCGAAACTTATCAAAGAAGGCAAGATAAAGAAAGAAAAGCCATTTCCTCCTATTTCAGAGGATGAGATTCCGTTCGAGTTACCGCGTAACTGGAAATGGATTAGATTTAAAGATCTAGGACAGTTTAAAGGAGGGAAAACTCCCTCAATGAGTAACAAGGAGTACTGGACCGATGGTACAGTTCCATGGGTTACTTCAAAAGATATGAAACAAAAATACATAGAAACATCTCAATTGTTGATATCTGAAAATGCTGCAAGAGAATTATCACTGTTCCCGCCACAAACAATTCTGTTTGTTGTCAGAAGTGGTATCTTAAGGCGCCTTTTTCCTGTAGCAATACTATTGAAGAGTGCTGCTATCAATCAGGATTTAAAAGCTTTGTGTATGTTTTTACCTGACCTGCATGAGTATGTGTATTATATGTTAAAAGGTTTAGAGTCGAGAATCTTGTCTCAATATGCAAAGGATGGGACGACAGTTAATAATCTTATGGTTGATGCGTTACTTACTATGCCTGTCCCGCTTCCTCCCTTAGCAGAACAAAAACGAATTGTTGAAAAGATTGAAGAGATTTTTGTACAAATCGATCTTATCGATACTCTTCAGCAAAAATATGGATCTGACCGTGAAATCTTGAAGGGGAAGATTATTGATGCCGGTATTCGCGGTTTGCTGACGGAACAGCTACCAAAGGATGGTACGGCGAAAGAGCTTCGGGAAGAGGCTATTAAGTATAAAGAAGAACTAGCTAAAGAAGGCATCTTAAAGAATAGAAAAAATAAAGATATTAGAGAAATATCCGATGAGGAATGTTTTTTTGATATTCCATCCTCATGGAGTTGGTTCAGGCTTGGAGAAGTTATAGAAGTATTTGGACGTATCGGTTTCAGAGGATATAAAAAAGCAGATCTTGTGCAAAGAGGTCAAGGCGCTATAACTATGTCTCCATCTAATATTGCCAAAAGTGGCGAAGTCAATTTTGATAGTTCTACATATATATCTTGGGAAAAGTATGAAGAATCTCCAGAAATAATGTTAGAAGAAGGGGATATCGTTCTTGTAAAAACAGGATCTACATATGGTAAATGCGGGATCATTGATAAGCTACCTGAAAAGGCAACTATTAATCCGCAGCTTGCAATCCTAAAATATATAAAATGCAACAGGAAATACCTATATTACGTATTGAGAAGTACAGTAGCGTGGGCGCAATTTGAGAGTTTTGTGGTAGGCGCAGCAACGCCAACTTTTTCACAGGAAAAAATATCCAATATGATGATACCTATGCCGCCGATGGCTGAACAGGAGCGCATTGTAAACATGCTGGATCAGATATTTGCAGATAAATGAAAGCAGGATTGGCATGAAAACGATAGCATTGAGATTTTCAAACAACTTCGCGCCGGATATTGGAACCATAGAAGCTCATAATGAAGTAATCAAAGAAAAAGGATATGTATGGTATAGATATCTCTCTAGAAAACTATGGCAGATACTTCTTTACAGCATTTGAAATCAAATCCATTATTGATGCCCCCACCGCCATAGAAGATATGTATTCTGCATTTCCTCTTAATGATATAGTTACCATTCATAAACAGAAAGATAAAACGCTCTCGCAAATTAGATGGGAGTACATGCAGCAGGCAGATAGTGAAGAGTAGATAAGATAATAACAAGGAGGCATTTGTATGAGTAACAGTATAGAAGAATATATCGAAGAGTATAAAAAATTGGAAGAAGCGGTAAGGCGTGTGCATGGTTTGAAAAATAACGATTCTGTTGTGTCTGTACTAAAAAAGCGTTTTCCACATGATAGTTCGATTATACAATCATGTGCTGACTTGAGAAATTTCTATTCTCATGATGGAAAAATGAATAATCGTTTCATAGCTGATGTGTCGACTGATGCTGTAACTTATGTGCGTGATCTAACCGTAGCTGTGAATAATCGTCAGAAGTGTAGAGAACGCTGTATAAAGTTTAAAGACATCTTTTGGAAGTCCTTAGATGATAATGTGCGAGATACCATGACTATTATGCAAAAGAAACTATACACTCATGTTCCTATTTTAGATGGTAGAAAGGTCATAGGGGTATTTGATGAGAATTCCTTGTTTAGTTTTCTAGCTGCACAGGAGGATGGTATTTGTATTTTTGACGATAATCTTTCTTTTGCAGATTTAAAGGAGCATATCAAACTGGATAATCGTGAAATGGAAGAGTTTTCTTTCTTCCCTATCAACAAGTTTACAGATGAGGCCGCGGAAGAGTTTAATAATGCTCAGCAAAGAGGTAAACGTATCGGATTGATGTTGCTTACAGCAAGTGGCAAACCGACTGATGATTTGCAGGGAATCATAACTCCGTGGGATATTATCGGATGATAGATTTGAGTGAGGTTAATCCTATTTCCAAACTCCTACAGAAAGTTTATAACATAGCATGAATATGATTGATCGTATTACAAAGGTCTCCCGGTGGGAGACCTTTTGTCATATCAAATGCTGCATACTGTTGTCAGAAGATAAGCAGTGGTTAATAAATAGACGTAGATAGTTGCATAGGAGGAATGAATATGTACGAAGCGTTAACAAATCTGATTGGAAAACTCGATGCGTCTTGTCCCGGTAAGTGGATGCACGAGGAAGGTCATGCCGGTACCAGGGAAGACCCAATTCCGATGCCCTGGATTAAATACGATGAGACTGTTGTTGAAATGATAGACGAGATATACCGCTTTGTGAAGGAACATGAGGAACTTAATCTCAGACATTACGAAGATGTTCTTGCGAAGAAGGGAATTAAATGGGACCTCAAGTCCATGAAAGAGGCACCTGTATCCGAGTTGGATGGAACCACCATTATGGCGCTTCTTGTCGGAATAGTAAGAGCCGAAAGATTCTGTGACGGGATTATCCTGGAAGTAGTCGAAGAAGGAACTGTTGTGACATGGCTACGGCGACTAAAAGAACTTGATATGGAAATCTGAGCAAGTTTGACTTAGGCCATATATTTGGACAATGAGTATGAGATAATCTACTCAACAAGAGCGGAAAAGACCTGAAACAGGGCCGCTCAAGATATAAGACCATGAAGAGTGCGCGAGGGACAAGCCTTATGACCGCACGACAACCTGCCAAGAGGTAAGGTGCCAAAGCTTGATCGATGGGCTCTAAGATCCGGTTAGGACAATGCTTCCTCCAGGCAGTAAGAAGATCTAAAACATTTTAAGGAGGGCTAGCAATATGGCTAACAAAATCAATGGCAAAAGAAGGTATGAAGTCGTTCTTCCCGAGGAAGTACACTTCAAGTGCTGGAAGGTAGAAAATGGTGAGAAGGTGGCATTGGAAGAGTTGTCTACAGATGTAACAGAGGAATTCTTCAACATGGCATTGGCATCCTACAGAACCGGTATGTACGAGTACATGAACAAAGATGAGAAACTGCAAACGGATGTTTCTGACTTGACTGGACTTGTTCGTGTATTTGAAGAACTGGATGAATCCACAGAAGTTCTTCTGGAATACATGGAGGAAGTAAAGAACCGAAAGCGTCTGACACGGGAAGAAATTGCCTACTACAAGGGAGATGGTAGAGTCGAGTGTCCGGAAGATGACTATAAGTATGTCAAAGACATTGACGCTATTGTCAACTATGCACAGTTTGATGTAATGACAAGACAGAAGAAGCGCGAGCGTTATGAATTCAATAACGATGCGGAATACCGGCTGTATCTTATTACTCTATATGACTATGCGCAGCTGGATGAAATGTGAGGTGAAACGTATGACTATTAATATGACTTATTGGGAAGTGGACGAAATGACGGAAGTAACAGCAAGTGGCTCGAA
>JAGCGE010000258.1 GCA_017649745.1 Clostridiales bacterium
ATGGTTTTAACTTCTGGATGAACAGTCTTAAGACAGTAGGCAAGGACACAGTTGTAGAAGGCTTTATCAACTCACCTGAGTGGTGCAATATCTGCGCTACATATGGAGTTAAGAGTGGAGCCCCTACAGCTAAGGCAACTATCGCATCAAAGAATGCAACAGCGTTTGCAACAAGACTTTACACTGAGTGCCTTGGTCGTGAACCTGAAGAGGGCGGACTTAAGTATTGGAGCTTAGGACTTACTAACTGTGAATTAACCGGTTCACAGGCAGCTCATGAGTTCTTCTATTGTAAGGAGTTCAACGATCATGGTTTTGACAACAAGGAACTCATCGCGAGAATGTATAAGACATTCATGGGTCGTGAACCTGATACGGATGGTTTGAACTATTGGCTCAGTAACATGAACAATGGTATGACCAAAGATCAGGTGTTCAACAGCTTTGTTCAATCACAAGAATTTACTGAGATCTGCGCAAGCTACGCGATCGTAAAATAAACATAAGGAGCGGTTCACTCACGGGATCGCTCTTTTTTGCATATTATGTGACAATCTTGACACGGGTCTTTCGCCTTTGTTACCATCACGATGGATCTTTAAATGAGTGAAAATGAGGTGGTCCCATGCTTAAAAAATTAGCAGTTTTATTCCTTTCCGTCAGTATGATCGTGACGTCTTTGATTGTTACGGGCCAAAGAGTAGCAGCTTCCGCCACATATACCGGCACCAGTGTATCAGTTGTTTACACTAAGCAAGATATTGATAAAGGAACATTACTTTCTTTTACTCCCGGTAAATCAGGATATTATGTTATCTACTCTGACAATCTGGAAGGTAATGGAAAAGGATTTCTGGATGCCATATACGACAGCAGCCTTAATGAGATCGATATGTTCTCTCATAGAGCCGAGGATTCCAAGAATTTCTGGTGTACCTGCTATCTGACGAAAGGGTCAGAATATAGCTTTAAACTTGGCAGGGATTCAAATGCCACAAGTGACAGTTTTAAGTATACTGTCCATATCGAAAAGTATGATGTCAATGTTGAGGATAAGATAACAGGTAAGGGCGGCAGTGTATGGTATACCTATGATAAGCTTAAAGCAGGTGAGAAACTCTCGTTTACCCCTGATACTTCAGGGTATTACCAGATCTGGACTGCTGATCCTATCGGATATATCGAACCGAGAGTGGAAGCTTATGATTCACAGAATAAACTTCTTAACAATGCAGGTACAAGGCATGAATCTAACAAACAGCTCATCGTTGTGAGCACAGTCTGGTTCAATGCAGGCGAGACATATAAGCTAAAGCCGACATCTTCGGGAGATTATCATGAGGCATGCCGTTTTTCTGTCCATATCGCACAGTCTGACAGATCATATAAGAATCCGGGAATAGAATATCTTCTTGTCGAGCCTAATGAATCGATAACAGTATATCCTGAGATCAATGAAGGTGTCTTAACGCCTTTTAAGTATCTTTACTATACTGCCTATACAAACTATACAGGTAAGCATCCTGATATCACTCTTGTCGAAAACAATGGCTATCGCATCAAAAATGGTGTGGACAATTTCACCACTTTTTCTTTTCAGATCGCAGAAGGTGAGAACGCTGATTTCCGTAAAGCATTCTACATCTTTGTAAAGCCGGATTCGCTTGATGGTACTCTTGTACAGGGTCAGACCTTGCATATCGAGGGCAGCGGTGAATTAAAGAACAGTGCAGGCGGAAAGATCCCTAAGCAGTGGATCTACTCATATACGCCTTCGAAAACCGGAAAGATCAAGCTCACTTCATCAAATATCGAGATGGGATATCCTACAGTAGCTCTTTTCGATCAGGATAAGAAGTTTATGACTTCTGCAGGCGGAAATCTCTATTTTGATAACAAAGAGACAGTGCCTGCTTCATATGACAAGAATAACGTGAAATCTGTTACTTTAGAGGCTCATCTCGAGGCAGGTAAGACGTATTATTTCGCGTTCCCTCTTCTGAATTATGGTCTTACTAATACCATGAGAAACTTTGTCTATCAGATGAACAATGATTGGAACATAGAGTATACCGAGGATCAGGTTCAGCAGGAGCCTTCTAACCCAACAAATCCGACCAACCCAACTGATCCTGCTGAGCCGACTAATCCGACCAACCCGACTAATCCGACGGATCCAACAAATTCGACGGCACCATCAACCCCGACCGATCCGACCTCAGATTCAGGCCTTAAGTTCGATGACTTCGTTGAGCGCCTTTATGTAGTAGCTCTTAACCGGCAGTCCGAAAAAGAGGGTAAAGATTATTGGTGTGAGTTAGTAGGTAACGGAACACTAACAGGTGCCGACTGCGCAAGGTTTTTCCTCACAAGTCCTGAGTTCAAGGGCAGAAACTTAAGTGATGAAGACTTCCTTAAGGTTCTATATTCCACATTCTTCGATCGTAATGCAGCAGATGATCCGGATGGTTTCAACTTCTGGATGAACAGTCTTAAGACAGTTGGTAAGGATACAGTAGTTGAAGGTTTCATCAACTCACCTGAGTGGTGCAACATCTGTGCTGACTACGGTGTAAGATCAGGAGCGCCTACAGCTAAGGCAACAAAGGCATCGAAGAATGCTACAGCGTTTGCAACCAGACTTTATACTGAATGCCTCGGAAGAGATCCTGAGGAGGGCGGACTTAAGTTCTGGAGTCTTGGTTTAACTAACCAGGAACTCTCAGGAACTCAGGCTGCAAAAGAATTCTTCTACAGTGCGGAATTCGTTGATGCGAAATACAGTAATGATGAATACATCAACAGGATGTACAAGACATTCATGGGCCGTGAAGCTGAAGCAGAAGGTAAGGCATACTGGCTCGATCTCATGAACAACGGAACGAGCAGGGACGAGGTCTTCAACTTCTTCTCGACTTGTGAGGAGTTCACTGGAATCTGCAATCAATATGCGATCGTGAGATAACCAACGTTTGATTACATTGTTTAAAACCCAAGATACCGTTTGATCTGACAAGGTTGAGCGGTATTATTGTCTAATTCGTCTCTGAAATAATAAACTACAAGCAAAAAGTGCACATATGAACGGAAATTGCACAGAATTCTTGACGTGAAACAGCAATATGATTAGAATAGATACAAGCAAAAAGTGCACATATGAACAGAAATTGCACGGAGGTTATTGTGAATATTAATAGAGATCAATACCTTGATTTACTGATAGCAAAGAAGGATAACGGCCGCGTTAAGATCATAACCGGTATCAGACGTTGCGGAAAATCATACTTGCTATTTGAACTATATAAGCAA
>JAGCGE010000259.1 GCA_017649745.1 Clostridiales bacterium
AAGGTTGTTGAGATGGTTAATGCTATCCTTTCCGGATCTGAGCCAGAACTCAACGATAAAGAGACATACGACAATGGTACAGGCGTTATCCCTGCATACCTCTGCGAGCCTGTATTCGCTGATAAGGACAACTACAAGGCACTCTTGATCGACTCCGGTTATTACACAGAGGCAGATCTTGCTTAATCATTTAACTTAACCACCAAACACACAAAAAATACTAACTGTTTCAGGATGTGCAGGCGGGCCTTTCGCCCGCCTGCTATCTTGAAAACTACTAGGAGGGATAAAATTGGCTGATATTATACTGGAAATGAAGAATATAACCAAAACTTTCCCCGGTGTAAAAGCACTCGATAATGTCAACCTTAAAGTTGAAAGAGGCGAGATCCACGCATTAGTCGGTGAGAACGGAGCCGGTAAGTCAACACTTATGAATGTATTGAGCGGTATTTACCCTCACGGAACGTATGAAGGTGACATCATCTATAACGGAGAAGTGTGTAGCTTCAATAAGATCAAGGACAGCGAAGCGAAGGGAATCGTAATCATTCACCAGGAGCTCGCATTGGTTCCTTACATGTCGATAGGCGAGAACATGTTCCTCGGAAATGAGAGAGGAAACTCTGCTAAGATCGACTGGAACGAGACGCATAAACTCGCGTCCGAATATCTAAAGGTCGTCGGACTTAAAGAATCATCAAGAACGTTGATCAAGGATATTGGTGTAGGAAAACAACAATTGGTTGAGATTGCAAAAGCACTTGCAAAGAACGCCAAGTTATTAATATTGGACGAGCCTACATCTTCTCTTAATGAAGAAGATTCCAAGGCACTTTTGGACTTACTCCTTAAGTTTAAGAAAGACGGAATGACATCTATCATCATCTCTCATAAACTTAATGAAGTTTCTTATGTAGCAGACAAGATCACGGTTATCCGTGATGGATCTACGATCGAAACACTCGATAAGAAAGTCGATGACTTTTCTGAGAGCAGGATCATTAAAGGAATGGTTGGACGTGAACTTTCCGATCGATTCCCGAAAAGAGAGAGCCATATCGGTGACGTTATGTTCGAGGTCAAGAACTGGAATGTTTATCATCCGCTTTTCATGGAACGTAAGGTCGTTGATAATGTTTCGATCAACGTTAAAAAAGGTGAGGTTCTTGGTATTTCAGGCCTCATGGGTGCAGGAAGAACTGAGCTCGCTATGAGCGTTTTCGGAAAGAGCTATGGCGAGAATATATCGGGTGAAGTTTTCATTAAAGGAAGGAAAGTTGAACTCAATAATGTCCAACAAGCTATTAAACATAAATTAGCTTACGTTACTGAGGATCGAAAAGGAAACGGACTTATCCTTTCCAATCCGATTAAGACAAATACAACACTTGCGAATCTTGATGCTGTAAGTAATCACAAGATAATCGATAAGGATAAGGAATACGGAGTTTCTGTTGACTATAAAAATAAGCTCAAGACTAAGTGTCCTACAGTTAACCAGAATGTAGGTAACCTTAGCGGTGGTAACCAGCAGAAAGTTCTCCTTGCCAAGTGGATGTTTGCCGATCCTGATGTCCTTATACTTGATGAGCCGACAAGAGGTATCGATGTCGGAGCAAAGTACGAGATCTACTGTATCATCAACCAGCTTGTTAGCGAAGGTAAATCCGTTATCATGATCTCTTCGGAACTTCCGGAGATCCTTGGTATGTGTGACAGGATCTATGTTATGAACGAAGGAAAGATCGTCGGTGAGATGAACGGCAGTGATGCAACTCAGGAAAGTATTATGTCTTGTATCTTACAATCTAGTTCCAAAGGAGTGTCTTAAAGTATGACTAAAGGAGATAAAATTCAAGAATTTATAAAAAAGTATACGATGGTATTCGTGCTTTTGGTCGTATTCGGAATCTTTGCTTGGCGTACAGAGGGTACGATCGCGGCTCCGATGAACATTACGAGCCTTATAGCTCAGAATGCGTACGTTTTCATTTTGGCAGCAGGTATGCTCCTCTGTATCTTGACAGGTGGTAACATCGACCTTTCTGTTGGATCTGTAGTTTGTTTTACAGGCGCTGTTGGAGCCATACTTCTTGTAAACAAAGGACTTCCGATGATCTTAGTAGTACTTATCATGTTGGTTGTCGGAGTTCTTATCGGTGCGTTCCAAGGTTTCTGGATTGCATATGTCCGTATACCTCCTTTTATCGTTACCTTAGCGGGCATGTTGGCATTCAGAGGCCTTAGTAACGTACTGCTCGACGGTAAAGGAATCTCGGTATCAAATCAGCCTACATTCATGAAGATCTTTGGTGGTGGTATCGATTGTTATATCCCGGATGCATTCCATATGGGTATCTACATTCCACAGTTGAACATTGTCATTAAGCATTTTAACCTCACATGTTTCCTTATCGGTATTGTAGCAATCTTGATCTTCCTTGCTATGCAGATTAGAACAAGACTTGTTAGAAAAAAGAAGAATTATGAAGTTGATAAGCTTTGGGCATTTATCCTTAAGAATTCTATTATCGCATTGGCTATCCTCTGGGTATTCTGGAAATTCTCTTGTGATAAGGGTCTTCCAAACGTATTGATCATCGTCATGATCGTTATCCTCTTCTACGGATACCTCACAGGTAATACAACGATCGGTCGTTCCTTCTACGCAGTAGGTGGTAACGAGAAGGCAACTAAGCTTTCCGGTATCAACACAAATAGAGTTTACTTTATTGCTTATGCAAACATGGGTCTTCTTTCAGCAGTTGCAGCTCTCGTAACAATGGCAAGACTTTCCTCTGCTCAGCCTACAGCTGGTAACCAGTACGAGATGGATGCAATCGGTGCATGCTTTATCGGTGGTGCTTCTGCTTACGGCGGAATCGGTACAGTTCCTGGCGTTATCATCGGTGCTATCCTCATGGGTGTTATCAACATGGGTATGCAGCTCATGTCAGTTGACCAGAACATGTGTAAAGTTGTTAAGGGTGGCGTTCTTCTTATAGCTGTTATCTTCGACGTAGTATCTAAGAGAAGATGGAGGTTCATCGCTAAGAACTAATAAATTCGTTTTTCATTTAAGGTTTATTGTATTATATCTATCCGCAGGAGCTGTCTCTGGGCAAGGGCAGCTCCTTTTTTACTTGAAAAAACAACGTTTCGTGTTATAATTTGAGCGTTGAAACATTTTGACCGAATAAGGGAAAAGACTCCTTTATTTAACGCTCGTCGGACGGGGCAGGTCAGTGCCGCATGTGGTGTAGAGCACCACGATTATTAAACTAGGTAAAACCTAATTTTATAAGATGGTTACTTAAAACCGTGCTGATGCGCTACCCCGTAGGTCTTAGTGTTCTAAGACAGGAAATTCGGGCAATTCATCAGATTGATGGATTGCTTTTTTGTTTGGAGAATAGGAATGGATCTGGAAAGACAGAAGAAAGCGCCGCTTTACAGAGCACTTCAGGAGTTCAGACGACAGAGAGTCGTCCCTTTTGACGTGCCGGGACATAAGAGAGGCAGAGGAAACAAGGAACTTGTTGATTTTTTGGGCCTCCAGTGTGTTGAGATCGATGTTAATTCGATGAAGGCGCTTGATAATCTTTGCCATCCGGTATCGGTAATCAAGGAAGCTGAAGAGCTTGCAGCTGATGCTTTTGGCGCTAAGCATGCATTTATGATGGTCGGCGGTACTACAAGTGCCGTTCAGAGCATGGTACTTACTGCATGTAAGAAAGGTGACAAGATCATAATGCCGCGTAATGTTCATAAGAGTGCTATCAATGCACTTATATTGTGCGGTGCGACACCTGTCTATATCGATCCAAAGGTAGATACTAAGCTTGGTATCCCTCTCGGAATGGAGACTTCTGATGTTAAGAAGGCTATCGAAGAGAATCCTGATGCCAAGGCTGTAATGATAAATAACCCATCATACTATGGTATTTGTTCTGATCTTAAGTCGATCGTTGAGCTGGCACATAAGAATAATATGCTCGCCCTGGTCGATGAGGCTCACGGAACACATCTTTACTTCGGTGAAGGACTTCCTATGAATGCGATGGCTGCAGGCGCTGATATGGCTGCTGTAAGCATGCATAAGTCAGGCGGATCTCTTACTCAGAGTTCTATGCTCCTTATCGGTGAAGGTGTTAATGAAGGTTATGTAAGTAATATCGTTAATCTTACGCAGACAACAAGTGCGTCATATCTTCTTCTCGGAAGCCTTGATATTAGCAGAAGAAATCTCGCTCTTAAGGGTAAGCAGAGTTTTGGAAAAGTCTGTGAGATGGCTGATTATGCTAGAGAAGAGATCAACGAGATTGACGGATATTATGCATTCGGTGCTGAACTTATAAACAAGACCAGTGTTTTCGACTTCGACGTAACGAAACTTGTTATAAACACCAGAGGCATCGGGCTTACAGGTATTGAAGTTTATGATCTTCTTCGTGAAGAATATGATATCCAGATGGAATTCGGTGACCTGTCGAATGTGCTTGCTTACATTTCGATCGGTGACAGACTTCAGGAGATCGAGCGCCTTGCAGGAGCTCTTAATGATATCGCGAGACTCTATTCGAAGCCGGAAGGTAATTTCTTCTGTGCCGAGTATGTTACTCCGATAGTCAAGGCTACTCCTCAGGAAGCTTTCTATGCACAGAAAGAGAAATTGCCGATCGATCAGACGATCGGAAGGATCTGCGCCGAGTCTGTCATGTGTTATCCTCCGGGAATACCGATATTGGCACCGGGTGAGATGATCACCAAGGACATTCTTGATTATATAAATCTTGCAAAAGAGAAGGGCTGTTCAATGCAGGGCCCTGAAAGTGAGGATATTTCTGAGCTTTACGTGCTCAAGTAACAGGGAGGTTCTAAATGTCAAACAACGAGATGGAATTTTGGTTTGAGGAAATGCATACCAATAATGTGAAGATGGCGATCAGGGTAAATCAGCATCTTTACAGCGGCTCAAGCGAGTTTCAGCGCATCGATGTTTTTGATTCGCCCGAGTTTGGTAAGTTCCTCACATCAAACGGTAATGTTATTTTTTCCGAGCAGGAAGAGTTTACTTATGACGAGATGATCGTTCACGTTCCTATGGCAGTGCATCCAGATGTTAAGAGGGTGCTCGTTATAGGTGGTGGCGACGGTGGTGTCGCAAGAGAGCTCTCATACTATAAAGAGATCGAAGTTATCGATATCTGCGAGCCTGATAAGATGTTCGTAGATGTATGCCGTAAGTTTTTTCCGGATAATGCGATCGGACTTGAGGATGTTCGTGTAAGAATTTACTACGAGGATGGCCTCAGATTCCTTCGTAAGTGTAAGGATAAGTATGATCTCATTATTAACGATGCAACGGATCCTACGGGCCATGAGGCGGGTCTTTTCACAAAGGAATTCTACGGAAACTGCTTTAAGGCTCTTCACGATGACGGAATAATGGTGTATCAGCACGGAAGTCCGTTCTTCGATGAGGATGAAGAGAACTGTAGAGCAATGCATAGAAAGGCTGTTAAGTCTTTCCCTGTAATGAAGGTATATCAGGCTAATATCCCTACATGTCCTTCAGGTTACTGGCTCTTTGGATTCGCTTCGAAAAAGTATCATCCTATCAGGGATTTCGATCCGAAAAAGTGGGAAGAGCGTAATATTAAAACTTGGTACTATACAACTCATCTTCATTCAGGCGCATTCATGCTCCCGAAGTATGTTGAAGATATGTTAAGAGAAGAAGAAAACGAATAAGGAGGAAACATAAAATGGCAAGATTATTGGTTATCGGATGCGGTGGTGTAGCACAGGTTGCTATCCAGAAATGCTGTCAGAACAGTGACACATTCACAGAACTTTGTATCGCGAGCAGAACAGTATCTAAGTGCGATGCGCTTAAGGAAAAACTGGAGGCACAGGGAACACCTGTTAAGCTTACAACTGCAACAGTTAACGCAGACAGCAAGGATGATCTCGTTAAGCTCATCAGCGAATATAAGCCTGATGCTGTATTGAACGTAGCTCTTCCATATCAGGATCTTACTATCATGGACGCTTGTCTTGAATGTAAGGTCGATTATATCGATACTGCTAACTACGAGCCAGAGGATACAGATGATCCTAAGTGGCGTGAGATCTATGAGAAGCGCTGCAAGGAGAAGGGCTTTACAGCTTACTTTGATTACAGCTGGCAGTGGGATTACGAAGAGAAGTTCAAGAACGCTGGTCTTACAGCACTTCTCGGAACAGGTTTCGATCCTGGCGTAACATCCGTATTTGTTGCTTATGCTAAGAAGCATTACTTTGACGAGATCGACACTGTTGATATCCTCGACTGTAACGGCGGTGATCACGGTTATCCGTTTGCAACTAACTTTAACCCTGAGATCAATCTTCGTGAGGTTTCCGCTAACGGTTCCTACATGGAGAACGGTAAGTGGGTTGAGACTGAGCCAATGGAGATCAAGAGAGAATATGATTTCCCTGAAGTAGGTATGAAAGATATGTATCTTCTCCATCATGAGGAGATCGAGGC
This sequence comes from Clostridiales bacterium, assembly GCA_017649745.1. Next base: position 6,539 of record JAGCGE010000259.1, read on the forward strand.
TCTTGGAAGAAATTTCCCTGAGATCAAGCGTATTCGTTTCTTCATGACATTCGGTCAGAGTTATCTTACTCATATGAAGTGCCTTGAGAATGTCGGAATGCTCTCTACAAGCCCTGTTATGTTCGAGGGTCGCGAGATCGTTCCTATCCAGTTCCTGAAGGCTTTGCTCCCTGATCCGGCTAGTCTTGGACCAAGAACTGTAGGTAAGACGAATATCGGTTGTATCTTTACAGGTCGCAAGGACGGAAAAGAGAAGACACTTTATATCTATAATGTGTGTGATCACCAGGAGTGCTACAAGGAACTCGGAAGTCAGGCTATCAGCTATACAACAGGTGTTCCTGCCATGATCGGTACTTCTCTTGTGATCAATGGTATCTGGAAAAAGCCGGGTGTATTCACGACTGATGAATTCGATCCGGATCCTTATATGGATATGCTTAATAAGTTCGGACTTCCATGGGTTGTTGACGAGAACCCGGTACTCGTTCCATGAGGTATAACGAATTAAAGACACCATCATATATAGTCAGCGAAAAGAAGCTTAAGGAGAACCTTAGGCTTCTTAAGTCTGTGGAGGAAAGATCAGGAGCTAAGATCCTTCTTGCTCAAAAAGCCTTCTCGATGTTCTCTGTCTATCCATTGATCGGTGAATATCTTACCGGAACAACGGCTTCAGGTATCTTCGAGGCTAAGCTTGCTCATGAAGAGATGAAGGGCAGGGAGAATCATGTTTTCGAGCCTGCATATAAAGACGATGAGATGGATGAGATCCTGGAGCTTTGTGATCACGTCTATTTCAATTCATTTACTCAGCTGAAGTGTCACGAGGAGAAGATCTTGTCTAAGCTGAGATCAGGTGATGTAAAGATCGCGATAAGGGTCAATCCTGAGTTTTCGACACAGGAAGGACATGAGATATATGATCCGTGTTCCCCTAAGTCACGACTCGGAGTGAGGCTTAAGGATATGCCTGATAAGCTTCCTGATTATGTAACTGGATTACATATGCACACTTTATGCGAGCAGGGATTCGAGCCGCTTAAGGCGACTTTCGAAGCGCTCGAGAAGAGATTTGGTAAATATCTTTCTCAGGTGAAATGGATTAATCTCGGCGGAGGACATCATATAACCCGTGAAGGATATGATTTCGATAGCCTTGTCGAATTTATCAAGGATATTATTGCAAAATATGATGTTGAAGTATATCTCGAGCCGGGCGAAGCTATTGCTCTTGATGCGGGTTTCCTGATCACAGAGGTTATGGATATCGTAGATACGCCTGATATGCCGACGTTGATCCTGGATTCATCAGCTGCTTGCCATATGCCTGATGTTCTTGAAATGCCGTATCTGCCGCCTCTTGTCGGTTCTGTTGAATCAGGGGTTAAAGTACGTCTTGCTTCAAGGACTTGTCTTGCAGGAGATGTTATTGGTGAGTATGATCTTCCGGAGATCCCTAAAGTAGGTGATATCCTTACTTTCGGCGATATGGCGATATACAGCATGGTCAAGAACAACACATTTAATGGTATGCCGCTACCTGATATCGTTCTTGAAAGAGAAAACGGTGACTATGAAGTCATAAAACGTTTTGGTTATTCTGATTTTAAGGAGAGACTGTCATGATAAGGTTTCCTGCTGAATTTGAAAAACACGAAGGAACGATCATGATCTGGCCGACGAGACCGGGAAGCTGGGGAACAGATCCAAGGCCTTCGCAAAATGCGTTCTTAAATGTTATGAAATCGATCCTAAAAGAGGAGGACCTCTGGTTGTTGGTTGATCCTAAGGTATCTTCTGAAGAAGTATCCAGGATCGAAGAGATCATCAACTCAAAAAGACTTCATATCTTCAGGATCAAATCTGATGATGCATGGGCACGCGATACAGGCCCGACATATGTTATAAAGAATGGCAAGAGAATAGGAATAGATTGGGGATTTAATGCCTGGGGAGGAGACTACGACGGTCTTTACAAGGATTACGAGAATGACCGTCTGCTTGCTTCTAAATTCCTTGAACTTAAAGGTGACGAGAGGATCGACAGAACGGGATTCATTCTTGAAGGAGGGTCTGTTCACAGTGACGGAGAGGGAACTCTCATGGTAACAGAGAGCTGTCTTCTGAGTCCCGGAAGAAATCCTTCTATGAGCAAGGAAGAAATAGAAAAATACCTTTGTGATGCACTTGGCGCTAAAAAGGTTCTTTGGCTCCCTTGCGGTATCTATAATGATGAGACAAATGAACACGTTGATAACGTTGCGGCTTTCGTTGCTCCGGGTGAGATCGTCCTGGCTTGGACTGACGATAAAGATGATCCACAATATGAGATGAGCCTTAAAGATCTGAACTATCTTCAGGGTCAGACTGATGCGAAAGGAAGAAAACTGAATATTCATAAGCTTCCGATCCCGGCAGTTCCGATCGTGATCACTGAGAAAGATTTTGAAGGTTATTCATTCGAAGATGGTGAGGATGAACGTGAAGTAGGTGAGAGGCTGGCTGCAAGTTATGCTAATTTCTACTTTACTAACGGAAGTGTTCTTGTACCGTCTTTTGGCGGAGCAAACGAGGAAAGCGATAAACAGGCTTATGATATCTTATGTGATCTCTGTAAAGACAGAGAAGTAGTTATGATCCCTGCTAATGAGATCCTTATGGGTGGTGGAAATATTCACTGTATAACACAGCAGATACCTTTTATCTGAGAATGGAGAAAAGACATATGAAGACTAAAGTTGCAGCTATCCAGATGAGTTGTTCGACAGATGTTGAGCAGAACATAAAGAAGGCATCTGAAATGATCAGAAAAGCAAGTAGTGATGGTGCGAAGATCATACTTTTGCCGGAACTTTTCGAGAGACAGTATTTCTGTCAGGAGAGACGCTACGAATACTATGAATTTGCGAATGAAACGGAAAATGACCCTGCAGTCATAGAGTTTTCTAAACTGGCAAAAGAGCTTGATATCGTTATACCTGTAAGCTTTTACGAGAAAGATGGAAATGTTCTTTATAACTCGGTAGCCATGATCGATGCGGACGGTTCTATCCTTGGAGTCTATAGAAAAACTCATATCCCTGATGATCATTTCTATCAGGAGAAGTTTTATTTCACACCCGGAAATACCGGATTTAAGGTGTTCGATACTAAGTATGGAAAAGTAGGTGTAGGAATATGTTGGGATCAATGGTTTCCGGAGACTGCAAGATGTCTGACACTTCTAGGAGCAGATATCATTCTTTATCCGACGGCTATTGGTTCAGAACCTATCTTGGAAGTTGACAGCAGCGGTCATTGGACTAGAGCAATGCAGGGTCATTCAGCAGCTAATATCATACCGGTAGTTGCTGCTAACAGGATAGGAATAGAGATCGTTAAACCTTGTAAAGAAAACAATGATCAAGATAGTTCGATGAAGTTCTACGGATCATCATTTATGACTGATCATACAGGAGATATCCTTTGTCAGGCAGGAAAAGATGAAGAGAAGATCTTGATCAGTGAGTATGATTTTGAAACGATCAAAACGGATCGTCTTGCATGGGGTATTTTCCGTGACAGAAGACCTGATCGATATGGGCTGATTTGCAACTAAACTATTTTTTATAGTTGTAAATGAAGATTTAGAATTTTACAAAAATTGCTATCGCATTTTGGAAAAAGTGCTTAACACAGGCGATTTTCACAAAATCGCCTGTTTGTTTTTGTTGCTTTTGGTAAAAAATAGTTGTTGCCTGGGATACCCTTTGTTAATAAAATTATTCTTGGTTATTTTTATATAAAGGGGAAGAATGTGTAATGAAGAATCACATAAAGAGATTAGTCTCTGCGGTTACGTCTGTGCTCATTTTGGCATCAGCAACACCGTCTCTCAGACTCCAGGCAGCTGAAATCAAATCTGAAAAAGATGATCTTCCAATAATGACAGATGCCTACATCAATTCAAATTGGTATTGGAACAATATTTTCGAAGAGGCAGGTAACTTTACTTTATTCGCCTTCGATTCCATCGTTACTAATGACCATTTGAATGGTAATATTGCCACAAAGAAATGGTATGTAGGTAATGGTCTTCCTGAACCTCATACATCAATGAGAGATTCTGAGAGTCATTCTCTTCCTTCAATTATTTCCGAAGCGATCATCACTGATGCATATTCAGTTGATTTCGGAGATAGAGCGATCTCTCACTCTGATGAGACAAAGATGTACGAATGGAACTTCGGTATGATCAACGGAATCTATCTTCCTGAGGATTATACGATCAAGACGATCATTCCGGCTCAATATGATGAATATGGAAATGTTACTCCGGCTCATGAAGGAAACGTTACAAACGGTGAAACATGGAAGCACGGAACTTTTTACTACAATTCAGAAGGTAAGAAGATCGATCTTAGCACTACCCAATTAAATAACCCGATCACATATGGTCATGCGACTTCTTCTTTTCTTGATTTTAATTCTTTAAAGGGTAAGTACATAAACTTATCGAATTCTTTTGCTACTCTTGATCAGAATGTAACGATCGATTCGAATGGTGTAGTCACTCTTAATTCTAATGGTACTAACGTCCTTAATATCTCTGCGGCTTCTTACTACAATAACCCGATCAAGGTAATCGAAAATATCAATTACACTGAGGCAGAAGGGTATTCAGGAAATCAGTCACTTATCGTCAACATCGATATGTCGAATATGACATACTTCGATGGACTTAAGGAAATAGTGTATAAAACTCTTGATGGTACTCTTGTCGATGACGAGAATATGGCATTTAAGGGAACTAATATTATATATAATTTCTATAATGCTCCTGCAGATGCAGAAGTAAGAACACAGAGGACAGTCGGACATATTCTTGCTCCTAATTGTGTTGCTGTTCCTACATGTGGTAGTGGTACTATCATTGCTAATAAGATCTTCGAAGCTTGGGAAGTTCATATGGCATATATTCCTAAAGGAATCTCCATTCAGCTTCCTACAAAGGATATCAAGATCTACAAGAATTCAAAGGCTAATACACAGCTCAAAGGTGCTGAACTTGTTTTGACAGGTAAGGACTCCAAGGGCGAGACTGTTATCTTTACAGATGAACAGTTTAACGGAGATGCAGCTGCTAAGCTTATTAACTCCGGAAAAGAACTTCGCTTCTTATCAGGTGATGATTATTCGGTTATCAAGATGCTTCCGGCAGGAACATATACGTTAACTGAAGCAAAAGCACCTGACGGATACCTTATTGCTGATCCTATCGACTTTGAGATCACTAAGGATCTTAAACTTGTCATAAACGGCAATGAAGAACAGGATGTCTTGATGGTAGATGAGTATGCTACAGACGTATATATAAGCAAGACAGATATCGATGGTTCTAAAGAACTTGCAGGCGCTAAATTGAAACTCACCGGTGTAGATGCACTCGGCAATGCGGTTATTTTCTCTGAGGATCAGGTGAAGAAGGGTAAAGATGCCGATATCATTAGTACAGGATCTGCATTAGAGTTTGTATCAGGTTCAGAGAAGACTCTTATCCAAGATCTGCCTAATGGAACATATACACTTGAGGAAAAAATAGCTCCGAAAGGTTATGCTCTGACAACAGAGATTACTTTTACTATCGTTGATAATTATGTTGTATCAAGTAAATACGTTACACATAGCGATTCTGATAATAAAGCGATCGTAACGATGAAGGATGCTTTATCAACAAGAGATGTCAGATTTAGTAAGTCATCAGTAACTGGTGAAGAAGTCTTTGGTGCAACTCTTGTTCTTGCTGGTAAAGATGTAAATGGTAAATTAATTACTTTTAATGATGAACAAGTAGAACTTGGTAATGAAGCTAAACTCAATAATACGGGTAATGAAGTCAGCTTTATTTCAGGATCAGAGTCAACTAAGATAAAGGACCTTGTTCCTGGTACATATACACTTACAGAGACGAATGTACCTTCAGGTTATCTCAAGGCTGAGTCCATCACTTTTGATATCACATTAGATATGGAACTTGTAGTTGATGGTAAGAAGGTAGACAAGATCGTCATGGTCGACGAGTATGCTACTGATGTAAATATCAGTAAGAAGGATCTTGGTAACGGAGAAGAACTCCCTGGAGCTAAGCTGATCCTTACAGGTACAGATACTCATGGAAATGCAGTTAACTTCAGTACAGATAAGATCGTTGCAGACAATAAAGAGAATATTAAGAGTACAGGTACATAACTCGTATTCATCTCAAGTTCTAACCCGACTCTTATCAAGAACCTTCCGGATGGAAAGTACACTCTTGTAGAGGATGCAGCACCGGCTGGTTACGATGTATCAACAAATATCACATTCGTAATCGAGAATGGTAAGGTAGTTGATTCTGAATATGTAACATCAGCTAAT
>JAGCGE010000260.1 GCA_017649745.1 Clostridiales bacterium
AGTTATTTTTTAATTAAGGACGTACTGATGTTTTTAAAGAAGCTGGAGTTACAGGGCTTCAAGTCTTTCCCTGAATACACTTTGATCGAGTTCGATCGCGGTATGACTGCCGTTGTCGGACCTAATGGTAGTGGTAAGAGTAATGTTACCGATGCTATCAGATGGGTATTGGGTGAGCAGAGCGTTAAATCGCTTCGTGGCGGTAAGATGGAGGACGTTATCTTTAACGGTACTCAATCACGTAAAGCCATGAACTATGCTGAAGTTTCGATGACTTTGGATAATTCCGATCATGCCCTTGATTATGAATTTAATGAGATACAGATCACCAGAAGACTTTATAGGTCAGGTGAGAGTGAATATCAGATAAATCACGTTAACTGCAGACTTAAAGATATAGTGGGCCTTTTCCTTGATACAGGTCTTGGAAAAGACGGTTACTCTATCGTTGGTCAGGGTAGAGTTGATGAGATCCTTTCCACTAAGTCAGAAGACAGAAGACGTGTATTGGAGGAAGCTTCCGGTATTGTTAAGTTTAAGGTGCGTAAGGATGAAGCCGAGCGTAAACTTAATTCTACTCAGCAGAACTTGCTGAGAATCGATGATATCCTTGCTGAACTTAACGAGCGTATCGGACCTTTGAAGGAACAGTCTGAGAAGGCGATCCTTTATCATAAGACTTATGAGACATATAAGGCTCTTGATATCGCACTTCTTGTAAATAAGATTAAGACTGCTAATGAAGCTATGGGCGGACAGGGTGATCTTAAGGAGAAGCTTGAAGAAGATCTTAAGGTTGCTGAGGATCGTTTCCTTGAGCTACGTAACAGTAATTCAGAACTTACCAGAAAGATAGAAGAGATCGAAGATCTTATCGAGGATAAGAGACAGGAACTTTCTGAGATTTCAGAAGAGATGCATAATGTTTCTCTTGATAACCGCGAGTCCAAGGTTCAGTTCGAACAGGTAGATATCCGCCTTCAGAATTTTGAGGATGAGTCTAAGGAAATAGAAGAGGATATAGCTCGTCTCGAAAATGAATATAATGCGAAGCAGGAGAAAGCTTCTAAGCTTTTGGATGATGCCAATGAGGCTAAGAAAATGTCTGAGAAGCTTACTTCAGAGAGAGAAGAACTTCTTCGTGAGTTCCAGAAGACATCTTCTGCACAAGATGATACGAAGAATAAGATCAGTGAGAGAACACAGGAGCTTATCTCTTATAAAGAGCAGATCAATAACTATGAGAACAGGATCTCCACATTAGACGAGAAGATAAGTGAGCTTTCTTCTAACAGGTTTACTTATCTCGAAGTCGAGAAGGAGCTTAATGCGAGCCTTGATGAGGCCGATAAGATCTTTAAGGAGATGATCCTTCAGGAAGGTAATGTTACTTCCGATATTAATGATCGTGAGATGAAGCTTAATGAGCTTCGTAAAAAGGACGATGATTTCCTTTCCAAGTATGAGAAGGATAATCAGAAATCACTTGCTATCCAGTCTAGGATCAAGGCTTTAACAGACCTTGAGAAGCGTAAGGAAGGTTACCAGGAATCTGTAAGAAGACTTCTTGAGTACGCTGATTCCAATCCGTACGAAAAAAAGAAGATCGTCGGTGTATTGGGTGACCTTATCTCAGTAGATCATGAATATGAGACAGCTATCGAGATCGCCCTTGGTAACAGCATCCATAATATCGTAACTGAGACTGAATCTGATGCTGCATCACTTATTGAAGTCCTTAAGGAGAGAAGACTTGGTCGTGTTACTTTCCTTCCTATCGAAAACATTAAGCCGCGTGACCTTGACGATAAGCAGATCGATACTGCTATGGGCATGATCGGTTATATTGGTGTTGCATCTGAACTTACAAAACACGATAAGAATATTGACGATATTATCTCTAACCTCTTGGGAAGGATCATTATCTGTGATGAGATGGATAATGCCAGAAAGATCGCTTCACGTCTTAAGTATCAGGTCAGGATCATCACTTTGCAGGGTGATTCCATTAATCCGGGCGGTTCTTTGACAGGTGGTTCCGTACATAAAAATGCTACAGGTATCCTTGGTAGAGGCCGTGAGATAGAAGAACTTAAGAACGAGTATGCTGAACTTGATAAAAAGCTCGCTGTTTTCGAAGCAGAGCGTCAGCAGCTTGATGAGGAAATCTATCAGATCAATCGTGAGATCGAGCAGCTCAATGAACAGCTTAAGTATTTCAGCGTAGAACGAGCTAAGGCTGAGACATCATATACGAACCTTAAGGAAAGACTTGGAGAGATCAGAAAGCAGATCAAACTCGCTGAAGAATCTATCGATCTTAATTCCAAGGATAAGCTTAAGGTTGCAGATGATCTTGAAGAGGCAAAACTTGTCTATGAAGAGACATCACAAGATCTTTCTGACCTTAGAGAAGATATCGTTCAAAGCGATAATGAGAACAAGTCATTTACAGAGCGTCTTGATAAGCTAAGAGACGAGATCAATGAGTGCGTCATGAAGGCACAGGGATATATTACTGAGCGTAATGGTGTGCTTCAGACATCAGAGGTATTGATGCGAGAGCTTAGTGCTTATCGTGAGAATCTCGATAAGAAGAAAGCTGACAGAGATAATGATCTTGTTCTTAAGGCTGAACTTGAAGAGAAGATGAAGGGCTTCACAGAACTCCTTTCTAAGTACGATACTGAATCTAAGGCTAAGGAAGAGGAGATCAAAGCTCTTAACAGCCAGAGAAGCAAGTTCGATGAGGAGAAGGACGGTTTTGTTAATAAACTGACTGATGGTCAGGATACTATCAACAGTATCAAGAACCAGATAACTCTTCTTGCTACGAAATATGAGAGATATATCGAAGATATCGATGTGTCTAAGAACCGTCTCTGGGAAGACTACGAAACTACATATGATAACGTTAAGGATTCATGTGAACCTGTAGAAGATATTCCTGAGGCAACTCGTGAAGTTTCTAAGTTGAAGAACAAGATCAAGAACATTGGTCCTGTTAACCTTAATTCCATTGAGGAATATAAGGAAGTATCTGAGCGTTTTGAGTTTATGACTTCTCAGAGAAATGACATCTTTGAAGCTAAGACTAATCTCGAGAAAGTCATCGCTGATCTTTTGGAAGAGATGAAAGTTCAGTTTATCGAGCACTTTAATACGATCAATGAGAACTTTAAGAAGGTCTTCGAAGATCTCTTTAACGGCGGTACAGCAGAGATCCTTCTTGATAGTGATGATGTATTGAACTGTAATATCGAGATCAAGGCCCAGCCTCCTGGAAAACGACTTCAGAGCCTCACACTCCTTTCCGGTGGTGAGAGATGTCTTACGGCTATTGCTCTGCTGTTTGCTATCCTTCAGCTTAAGGCTTCGCCGTTCGTAATACTCGATGAGGTCGAGGCTGCTCTTGATGACGTTAACGTAAGCAGATTTTCCGACTTCGTCAGAAGATATTGCGCCAAGTCTCAGTTTATCATCGTCACACACCGTAAAGGTACAATGGAAGCTTGTGACCGTATGTATGGTGTTACTATGCAGGAGCGCGGTATCTCGAAGATCCTTTCCATGAGAATGGGAGATAATTGATAAGGAGAAATTTATGGGAATATTAGACACCTTTAAAAGAGGTCTTGAAAAGACACGTAACTTTGTCTCTAGCGGTTTTACAAAGATCGCTGCGAGTACAGGTCATTTTGATGAGGATCAGCTTGATGAACTCGAAGAGATCCTTGTTCGTGCCGATTGTGGTGTAGGAGCAAGTACTGATATCATCGATCACGTAAAAGATAATATCAAGAAGACCGGTAACGACAGTAAAGAAGCTGTTATGGGTTCTGTTAAAGAGAAGATGCTTGAGATCTTAGGCCCAAAGCATGAGCTTAAGCTTGAAGAGGGTAAACTTAATGTCCTCCTTATGATCGGCGTTAACGGAACGGGTAAGACAACAACTGCTGGTAAGCTTTGCGAGAAGTATAAGAAGCAGGGCAAGAAGGTGATCCTTGGTGCAGCTGATACATTCCGTGCTGCTGCAATAGAGCAGCTTAAGGTATGGGGCGAGAGAACATCTACAACAGTTATCTCTCATGAGGCTGGTTCAGATCCTGCTTCTGTCTGCTATGATGCGATCCATGCTGCTATCGCACGTAAGGCTGATCTTCTTATAATCGATACTGCAGGACGTCTGCATAACAAGAAGAACCTTATGGATGAGCTTTCTAAGATCACGAGGATCATCGACAGGGAAGCACAGGGCGCTAATATCATGAGCATGCTCATCATTGACGCAACAACAGGACAAAATGCCGTCATCCAGGCTGAGGTTTTCGGTGAGGCAACCGATCTTGACTATATCGGTATTACTAAGCTTGACGGCACAGCTAAGGGTGGAGTTGCTATTTCCGTTGCTTATTCATCGCATAGGCCTATCGTTCTTGCAGGCTTGGGCGAAGGTGTAGATGATCTTGTAGATTTTGATCCTGAGATCTTCGTTGATTCGCTTATATCTTAAACATCTATCTCACATCATTTTAATAGATTTTTCTATCCCCAAGACATTGCGTCTTGGGGATTATCTATTTGTGTTTTTCGAAAATGACAAATCAATTTATAGACTTTATAATAAAATTGGATTTCGATGTTGGAGGATGTTTATTATGAGGATTAAAAGGTCTTTTCTTGGCTTGATCCTTGCTGTGATCATGCTTATGCAGTGTCAGTTGTTTCTAGGTAATGATCTTAGAGCGGATACAACCTTGCCTGATATCAATGCTTCTTTATCAGCTGACGGAGCATTGACTTGGGAGCCTGTGGGTTCAGGAAGTGGCATAATCTACATCGTTTATCTGAATAATACTGTAATAAAGTCTACAAAAGGAGCTCCTTACTCCGTAAATGTTAAAGAGTACTGTGACAACAACCAGCTTAGTAGCAGTATCAATTATAGTGTCAGGATCTACTCATATTATCTGGATAGTAATGGTGAAACATACAATACTACGAACTATGCATCGAACGGAAAAACATTTGTATATAATTATGTAAGCCCATATAAAACGATGAACTTTAGTCCGAATTATGTATGGGATGATACAAACCAACTTCTTAAATGGGATAAACCTGACTGTGGTAGCAGTGAAGTAACTTATCTCGTATCGATCAGAAGTCTTGAGTCGGCAACCGGTTCCGTATATGGCTCGTCCAATTACTCCCACACATATAAGATCAACACAAACAGTCTTCCTTATTCATCTATAGTCAGCAAGACTCATGATGACAATAAGCCGTATTTTGTAGATATTACGGCCTATGCTGACGGTTATCAGAAGAAATTAGCTGATAGAAGTGATGCACATTGCATTAAACTTGTTGATATAAAAGATAATATTCAGAACATTAGGATTAATAACGGAACAGTTGAATGGGATCCGTATCCAGGTGCGGATAAATATCAGATCAAGTTGATCGATAATAATAAAATATCCTATACACTTGCTTATAAGGATAATTGCTCTTGTGATCTTTATCTGTATACTCTTGATACTACTACTGATCACCATGAAATGACCTTGTCGATAGCTGCCACTAAAAACAGCGCTGAGCAAGATGACTTTCAACTTACCGCGTATACTCCTTTAGAAACTACCTTTGTATATGAGAAATATGATCTGTTGGTATTCGGAGCCGTAACTGACAGTTTGAAGACAGGCGGAATAGATATCAATGATATCTTCAATGACGGTGGTTCCTGTATATATGATCCTAAAACAAATACACTTACGTTTGATGAACCTGATTATAGTAAGTATCTTGAGGCATATCCGAATTATACAAAAGATAACCTGTTCAGTATCCGTAGCATGCAACCTTTATTTGAATCTAAGTCTGATCTGATAATCAAGGGAAAGGCGGATCTTTATTCGGGTGGAAATATCTTCAGGTCTAAAAATGGAACCGTCACCTTTGCGGAGGATAGTGATATTACCATTGAATCGGCAGGAACAGCAGTTTACGGCAAATCTATAGTGATGAATGGTAAATCACTAAATATCAAGACAACAGATCATCCTCAAAAATATGCATACTTGAATAATGGCCTTTCATTCCCTTTGATGGAAGCTGAAAATGATATAAAATTCGGAGATTCTTGTAAGACGGTGACGGTTGAGACCGATTTGGAGTTTGGCCTGTTCGTATCCCATAACGGTAAAGTAATCTTGGAAAATCACGAGATCAAAGTTCCGTCTAACGGAATATTGGGATCCGATTCATATACGATCTTCGAAAATGACGGATCGACTAAGGCGAATAAGGCTATTATCGATGTGAAAGTTACACCTGATCCTATAGTTCCTGCAGAACCGTCAGGCCAGTCTACGACAGACCCGACAACAACAGTGCCTACAGAAGATAATTCCAACGGCGGAGGTTTTGAGGATTTTGTTGAGAGACTTTACGTAGTAGCTCTTAATCGTCCATCCGAAAAAGAAGGTAAAGATTACTGGTGTGAGTTAGTTGGTAACGGAACACTTACAGGTGCAGACTGCGCTCGCTTCTTCCTCACAAGTCCTGAGTTCAAGGGCAGAGGATTAAGCGATGAAGATTTCTTGAAGGTTCTTTATAAGTCATTCTTCGATCGTGATGCAGCTAATGATCCGGATGGTTTCAACTTCTGGATGAATAGCCTTAAGTCAGTAGGTAAGGATACAGTTGTTGAAGGCTTCATAAATTCACCTGAGTGGTGTGATATCTGCGCAGAATATGGCGTTAAGAGTGGAGCTCCAACAGCTAAGGCAACGAGAGCTTCAAAGAATGCTACAGCATTTGCTACAAGACTTTACACCGAGTGTCTTGGTCGTGAACCTGAAGAAGGTGGACTTAAGTTCTGGGCACTGTCGCTTACTAACCTTGAAGTAACTGGAGCTGATACAGCTAATCTGTTCTTTGAATCTGATGAGTTCAAAGGCTTCAATACAACAAATGAAGAATACATAAAGAGGCTTTATACCACATTCATGGGTAGAGATTATGATGATGCCGGTCTGTCATACTGGCTTGGCGAGATGAATAACGGCTTAAGCAGGCACAATGTCTTGGTGGGATTTTCTAACTCAAAGGAATTCACTGAGATCTGTGCTTCTTACGGAATCAATAGAGGTGATATTGCATAAGTCGGATTTTGTTCGATCAAATAAAAACCCAGAAACAGGATCATTACTGTTTCTGGGTTGTTTTAGTTAGATGAATTAAGATCATTAACCTGCGTAAACGATTGCGCCTTCTTCGAAGCACTCTACGAGATCCTTTCCGTCTAAGGTCTGTGGATATGTATTATCGAAGTCAACATCAATAAGATTGCCTTTTTCATCTTCGAATCTTGCAAAAGTCTCATTATCTGTAGCGACAAATTTGAGGACAGAACCTGACTTGATCGTTACGTCTTTACCGGTATTAACATCTTTTCCGTTGATATCAACTACGGTTGGAAGTTCTGTATTTCCGGTTATTGTATAGATATTATCTAAAGCTTCGATCTCGCCTTTGGAATTTATCTTGCAAGTCTGAATAGCGCTTCTTGTTCCAACAGACTGGATAGTTGAGTACACCTGGAAGTCATCCGGATTGATCATGGATAACGGACGTCCTGAATTTTCTGATGATGATACAATCTCACAGTTCTTGATCTCATAAAGGTAGGTAAGACTATAATCATTGTCTGTTGTTGTCAGGATCATTACATAGACCTTTCCGTCTTTATATAAGAGGTAAGGATCGACTGAATAACCCCAGAAATCCTCAACAGGAATACCTTCTCCATTGATATTAATGGAGATAGCGTCATAACCATAATTATCGGATAACTCTGATGTTATCGCTATGTAGTCGATAACAGAGTCGTTATCAATATCCTGGCAGATAGAGTATGTCGGGATACCTGTTTCATAATCATAAAAATAATCGAATGGACGAATCTGATTTTCCGGAGCACCTGTCCAAAGATCTCTCTTAAAGATGCTTTCGTGTCCTTCGTAAGGAATATAGACTCTGATCATACCTACTGCATAAGGAGCAAGTTCATATGGATTAAAGAAGAGCATGAGGCCGTCATATGTGACAACGAAGTTGTAATTCATTCCTGCTTCATAATCATAGAAGTAAGCCTTGACTGAATCTTCGTAGTCTTCATATAAAGTTTCTCCAGATGAATATGTCTGAGCAAGATAATCCAAGGTTGCTTCATAAAGTTTATCGTTATCAGCTATATCTTCAATCTTGAGGATCTCTCCTGAAAGAGGATCATATGTTTCTCCGGAATAACCGTATGATCCGTGTGCTCCGCCGGAATAGTAGTAATTATCATATACATATGACAATACACATGCATCAGCTCTGAACATCTTGATCTTTGAAGTCTGACTCATAGAGTAAGCAGGACTGCCGTCTTGAATGTTTCTTTCGATCTCGGCGATTTCATTTTCATATACTTCTCTATAATACTGCTCGCGATTCTCCATTTCAGCATTAACAGTATCAGCAAGTAAAGGAAGTCCCCAGTCCTTTGAGATCCTAATGGATGATATATCATAGTAGCAAGAATAGTACTCATCCAAATCTTCATTGGAATTGTAATAGTAATCATAATCCTCAACTATGGTATAAGGAATAAACAATCCGTCTTCTTTGATAGGTTCCGTAGGTGCAGGAGTAGCCTCTGTTTCAGTTGGCTCTGTCTCTTCTGTGATCTCGGGTTCGATCGTTTCTTCGGTTGCCTCAGTCTCCTCAGTTTCTTCAGTATCTTCTGTTTCTTCTTCATCATCAGAATCGTGATGTCTGGTCCTCGTCTTACGTCCCCCTGAGCCGAAAGAATCACATCCGACAAGCGAAAAAGCGATAAGTAATGCCAATGTGGCTGCCGCAAATTTCTTCATAGAAATAACCCTCCTGTTACATAACGTATATATTCTAACACTATTTAATATAAACTGCAGTTACAAAACTTCTTTCGAACTGACAAGTAAAATAACTTGACAGCATAGATGTGGTCTGATAATATACGTAAGTCTTAATGGCGGAGGTACCTTTATGGATAAGATAAATACCTGTCTTGCTCTTGATTTTTACGGCAAGCTCTTGACCGATAAGATGAGAGAACTTATGGAGTATTATTATTTCGATGATCTATCTCTTGCCGAGATCGCTGACGATGTCGGAATCTCAAGACAGGCTGTTCATGACACTTTAAGAAGAGCAGGTAAACTTCTTGAAGAATATGAAGAGAAGCTTGGGCTTATAAGACGCTTTAGACAACAAAAAGAAGAGATCGATGAAGCGATAAGTTTTCTCGATCGTGATGATAAAGACAGTGCTTTAAGAGTATTGAAGGCTGTCAGAGATGAATTGATTACGGAGTAACAGGATGTTTGAGAGTTTATCAACCAAACTTCAGAAGATAACTTCTTCCATGCGCGGCAAGGCTCGTGTTACGGAAAAAGATATCAAAGATATGATGCGTGAGATACGTATGGCTCTTCTTGAGGCAGACGTTAACTATACGGTAGCTAAAGAGTTTGTTTCTGATATGACTGAGAAGTGTAAGGGTGCTGAGATCGAGCACAGTATCACTCCGGGTCAGCAGATCGTTAAGATCGTTCATGAATCCCTTGTTGAACTTTTAGGTTCAGGGGATGCGAAGATCGCTGTTTCACCATCAGGTTTTACCGTAATCGTATTATACGGTCTTCAGGGTGCAGGTAAGACAACTACAGCTGTTAAGCTTGCTAAGCTTTTGAAGCAGGATGGCAAGAAGCCGATGGTAGCTTCTGTTGACGTTCATAGACCGGCTGCTGCTGAGCAGCTTCGTGTTCTTGCTGAAGCTAATAGCATTCAGTGCTATATCCATCCGGAAGAGAAGGATGCCGTTAAGATCTGTAAGGAAGCAGTTGATAGAGCAAAGTACATGCTCTGTAATTATCTTATCGTCGATACTGCAGGTCGTATGACAGTTGATGATGAGATGATGGATGAGCTTAAGAAGATAAGCAATGAAGTATCTCCTAATGAGAAACTTCTCGTTGTCGACAGTATGATCGGTCAGGAAGCAGTTAACGTAGCTCAGGCATTTGAGGAAGCTATCGGTATGGATGGTTTCATCATGACAAAGCTCGATGGTGACGCTAGAGGCGGTGCAGCGCTTTCTATCCGTAAGATGACAGGTAAGCCGATCAAGTATATCTGCGTAGGTGAGAAGATTGATAATATCGAATTGTTCCACCCATCCAGAATGGCAGACAGGATCCTCGGTATGGGCGACGTAATGAGCCTTATCGAGAAAGCTCAGCAGAATATCGACGAAGAGAAAGCTATGAAGCAAGTCGAGCGTATGATGAGCAATGACTATAACCTTAATGATCTTCTTGCTCAGTTTGAGCAGATCAAGAGCATGGGTTCCATGAAGGATATGCTCGGTATGATCCCTGGTGCTGCAGGTAAGATCAAGGAAGAAGACATCGATGAATCTATCATTGATAAGAACATGGCTATCATAAGATCGATGACCAAGCGTGAGCGTAGGAACCCTAAGATCCTTAATGCTTCAAGAAGGAAGCGTATTGCTGAAGGTTCAGGTACAACAGTTCAGCAGGTCAATCAGCTTATCAAGCAATATGAGCAGTCAGCTCAGATGATGAAACAGTTCAAGGGCGGTAAGCTCGGCGGACTTAAGCTCCCGAAAGGACTAATGGGTGGTAAGTTCGGTGGATTCGGCGGTTTTGGCGGATTCAGAGGTTTCTGATAAACGTATAATCCATAGCAATATGTGAATTATAGATAATAAAAAAACATTTTAATTATTTGGAGGACAAAAAAATGGCAGTAAAGATTCGTTTGAGAAGAATGGGTAAGAAAAAGGCTCCTTTCTATCGTGTAGTAGTAGCTGATTCTCGTTATCCACGTGACGGACGTTTCATCGAGGAGATCGGTACATACAACCCACTTACAGATCCTGCAGAGATCAAGATCGATGCAGAGGCTGCAAAGAAGTGGATCGGTAACGGTGCTCAGCCTACAGATACAGTTCGTGACCTTCTTAAGAAGCAGGGTGTACTCTAATCACTTGAACTGAATTTATAGGAGATTAAGATGAGCGAATTACTTACAACAATGGCAAAGTCGCTGGTTAATAATCCGGATGAAGTTGTCGTAAAGAAGACAGAGAGAGGAAACACTGTTGTTTTCGAGCTTTCTGTTGCACCTGATGATATGGGTAAGATCATCGGCAAGAACGGTAAGAGAGCACAGGCTATCCGTTCTATCATGAAGGCTAAGTACCTTAAAGAAGGTAAGCGAGTAGTCGTTGATATTGTCGGCTGATGAATGATCGTATTGTAATCGGTAAGATTATCGGCGCACATGGTATTCGGGGAGAGGTAAAAGTCTTTCCGATTACTGATAATGTGCGTCGTTTTACTAAGCTAAAAAAGTGTTATCTCACTAAAGAAGACGGAACAGTTGTTAAGGAATTTGATGTAAGAGGTGCAAGGATCGATAAGAGTAATGCTCTTGTTGCGTTTAAGGATCTTTTCGACAGGACTGAAGCTGAGAAACTTAAGGGTCTTTTTGTTACCGTCGATCGTAATAATGCCGTAAGGCTTCCTAGGAATTCGTTCTTTATCGCTGATCTTATTGGAGCTAAGGTTGTCGATGATGATCTTGGAGAACTTGGTAATGTCAGGGAAGTTTTCGAGACAGGCGCTAATCAAGTGCTTTCTGTTAAAAGATCAGGTAAACAGGATCTTCTTATCCCGTTCTTGAAGGCTGTCTGCTACGATATAAAGCCTGAGGAAGAATTGATCCGAGTCAAGCTTCCTGATGGTCTTTACGAACTCTATGAGGAATAACATGGAGTTTTCGGTAATGACATTATTTCCTGAACAGGTTAATGCTTTCCTTAGTGAGAGTATTATCGGTCGAGCTCGTGAAAAAGTGATCATCGATATTGAATTCTTTAATATCAGGGATTATTCCGGCAATGAATATGGAAAGATCGATGATACTTTATATGGTGGCGGTACTGGAATGCTCATGGAGTGTGAGCCTGTTTTCAGATGTTATGAGGATGTCTCTAAAGAAGATAAGCCTTATGTGCTCTACATGAGTCCGAAAGGTCATGTATTGGATCAAAAGAAAGTCATTGAGCTTTCTTCTCGAAAACACATCGCGATCCTTTGCGGACATTATGAGGGCATAGATTCGAGAGTTCTTGA
>JAGCGE010000025.1 GCA_017649745.1 Clostridiales bacterium
GAATCTTTCGGAAGGAGCGCATGCAAAAGTGAACGGTAGTTCCAGAACCACATCAGCACCGCACAGTAGTGCCTGCTTCGCACGGATATTCTTCGGAAGAATAGACGGCAGGCCTCTTTGAGTGAATGGCCCGCTCATAACGACAAGCACAATGGCACGCGGATCAGCGACGATCTCCCTGGCTTTTTTGATCAGGTATTCGTGGCCGTTATGAAAAGGATTGTATTCGGCTATTATTCCGATAACTCGCATTTGTATCACCTTTGAAGTTTTGTATAATATGTGCATTATATAGGAAAAACAGGTAAAAAGCACAATGAAACGACGTACGGCCAATTTTATAATGAGACAGAACGGTGAGAAGACGGGATTGTTCTCGATCATCGACAAAAAGACGTTCATCATTCTGGTATCCGTTGTGCTGGGTGCTTTGGTACTTGGAGGCCTTTATCTCTGGTACGTTAAGAACTATGCCAATGCGCGTAAGGTCGACCTTGAGGCAGACCCAAAGATAACATATGAACTTCAGGAGAAGGCCTCAGAGAACGGCATTGTCAAGGATTACCTGTGGAGCAGGACTAAGGAGCTAATGCTCAAGAATGCTTCTAACGATACTCTCATCGTAAGTTCCGTGACGCTTCCTGGAACTCTTATAGATCAGGAACAAAGTGAATCAGGCGAATATCTTTTGTCAGATCAGGCACTCTTGTTGAAAGCCTATGTCGGCGACAACGAGAGGATCAAGGCGAAAGCGCTTTATGACAGGGTCAATAAGGATATCGACATCACTAATGCGAGCACGACAGATAAGATCATGTGGCTTGATGCATTTGTTCGCTACTACTCGTCTTACGGCACTTCAAAGGATGAGAAGAAATTGAGTGCTTATGTGGATGAAGTTTTCGATGAGCAGGGCCTTATAAAGCCGTCATCAATGGAGGTTTCGAAGTATTCGGGACAGGCTTATGTGTCTTCCGCAAACACTGATGATGCGCTCTCTACAGGCAGTGCCATGGGTGATCTTGAAGCAGGCGGATCGAACGGTTCTTACAAGGCTGATGAGGAGAAGATAACAGTTGATTGTGTTCTTATTTCTTGTGTCGACTTGAGACTTATCAGAGAACTCGAGAACAACAATTTTCTCCCTGAAGGATCCTATGAGAGAAATCTGTCTGTCGTAAAGGGCGCGAAAATAAGTGATGATATTCCGCTTTACGCATATGCTTATGAGGTTAAAGACGGAGAGATCAACTACCTTTATTCATCATTGAATTCAGGTACAATTAACATCGCGGAGACAGTCGAGACTTTTAAGAATCTCGCTCTTGTGAATGAGCTTCCGGAAGAATCATATTCATGGCTTAAGACTACGTTGTTCGGCAATGATGTTTTCTATGATACATATTTCATGATGACAGGAAGGCCTGACGGAAATGATTCTTTCGATTCTTACGTCGATATCGCGACGATAGCGCTAATAAGGGAAGACAGTAGCACTTTTGATCTTTGTATGAGAAGGATCGGAAACAAAGTGGCTACTTTGAACACTAGTCCTGCTCTGTCTATGGTCTTCAGGAGTGAGGGCGGAAGAAATATTACGTATGCAAAGGATAATCTTGAGATATATTTGTTGATAAGATGATCTTTATCATATTGGAGGAAATGAAATGAAAAAGGAAGACATTGGGATTTTTGCGGCTATCTTGATGAGGGCGATGATACTCTTCATGATAGTCCTCGGAGGTATGTCCATATCGAGACTGATCTATACGGATCTGAGTATGATCAACATAACTTCCACGTCCTCAGACAAGGACATTGTAATGGCGCTGAACAACATCGGATCGATAGGAGACAATAGTTTCATATCTGCAGGTGCAGCTATAGTCGCTTTAGTCTGCAGTATTATCTCTTTTCGAAAAACATCGATCTTTTCATCAGTTGTAAGAACGCTCGTGCTCGGTGTGTTTGCTTACTGTTTTGTCAGGGCTGCCATACTTTTCCATATCATGAGGACCGCACCTGTTGATATGACGGATGAGTTCATTCGCAGGATGAATCTAGCTGCCAGATTCGGAGGAACACAAAGCGTTATCGTTTATATAGTCGCTCCTATGATCCTCCCGGTATTCATAGTAACTTCGATCTTTGCCTTCATAAAGCTCTTCAAGTATCCGTACGGAAAAAAGAAAGAATCAGAAAAGGGCAGCTGGGACGTATAATTGCCTCTATATTATTAATATATTTAATTGAAAAGGAGCCGTCGCAAGAGTATACTATTTTGCGTGATTAAAAACGCGCGCCTTTGCGCGAACAAATAAATAAACGCAAGAGAGGTAGAAAAATGGCTTTTATTGACGAGATCAAGGCTAAGGCTAAGGCTGACAAGAAGACAGTTATCCTTCCTGAGTTAATGGACAGAAGAACTTTTGAGGCTGCTGCAGAGATCCTTGCAGAGGACATCGCAGACCTTATCATCATTGGTACAGACGAAGAGGTTAAGGCAAACAGCGAAGGTCTTGATATTTCCAAGGCAACGATCATCAACCCACACACATACGAGAAGACAGAGGCATATATCGATGCTTTTGTTGAGCTCCGTAAGGCTAAGGGTATGACTAAGGAAGAAGCTACAAAGACACTCCTCGGTGACTATATGTACTATGCTTGTATGATGGTTAAGATGGGCGATGGTGACGGTATCGTTTCTGGTGCTTGCCACTCTACAGCTAACACACTCCGTCCTTCACTTCAGATCATCAAGACAGCTCCGGGCACAAAGCTTGTTTCCGCTTTCTTCGTAATGGTAGTTCCTAACTGCGAATTCGGTGAAGACGGTGTATTCGTATTCGGTGACTGCGGACTCGTTCAGAATCCTAATCCTGAAGAACTTGCTGCTATCGCAGGTTCATCTGCTGCTTCCTTTAAGCAGCTCGTTGGCAAAGAGCCTATCGTTGCTCTTCTTTCACACTCTTCCATGGGTTCAGCTAAGCACGACGACGTAACAAAGGTTGTTGAAGCTACAAAGATCGCTAAGGAAGAATACCCACAGTTCGCTATCGACGGTGAGCTCCAGGCTGATGCAGCTATGGTTCCTTCCATCGGTGCTTCCAAGGCTCCTGATTCAAAGGTTGCCGGTAAGGCTAACGTTCTTATCTTCCCAGACCTCGATGCAGGTAACATCGGTTATAAGCTCGTTCAGAGACTTGGTAAGGCAGAAGCTTACGGCCCAATGTGTCAGGGTATCGCTAAGCCTGTTAACGATCTTTCCCGCGGATGCTCTGCTAAGGATATCGTAGGCGTTATCGCTATCACAGCAGTTCAGGCTCAGGGCTGATCTTTTTCGAAAAGGAGTAACAATTTATGAAGATTTTAGTTATCAACTGCGGAAGTTCTTCCTGCAAATTCCAGCTTTTCGAGACATCAACAGGTGATGTTCTTGCTAAGGGTAATGCTGAGCGTATCGGTATCGACGGTAAGCTCACATACAAGGCTCCTGGTAAGGAAGATTACATCTCCACAGAAGCAATGCCTGATCACAAGGTAGCTGTTAAGATGATCCTTGCAGCTCTCGTAGATAAGGATCACGGTGTACTTTCCGACATCAGCGAGATCAAGGCTGTAGGTCACAGAGTACTCCACGGCGGTAAGTACTACAGCAAGTCAGTTATCGTTAACGATGACGTTAAGAAGGTTATCAGAGATTGCTTCCCTCTCGGACCTCTCCATAACCCAGCTAACCTTACAGGTATCGAGGCTTGTGAGTCAGTTCTTCCAGCAGGCACACCACAAGTTGCAGTATTCGATACAGCATTCCACATGACAATGCCACCTAAGGCTTATACTTATGCTCTCCCATATGAGATCTCTGAGAAGTACGACATCCGTCGTTACGGCTTCCACGGTACAAGCCACAGATATGTATCACATCGTGCTGCTGAGTTCCTCGGCAAGAAGTACGAAGATCTTAAGATCATCACATGCCACCTCGGTAACGGTTCTTCTTTTGCAGCTGTTGACCACGGTAAGTGCGTAGATACATCAATGGGTCTTACACCTCTTGCTGGTATCTGCATGGGTACACGTTGTGGTGATATCGATCCTGCTATCGTTCCATTCCTTATGAAGAATGAGAATCTTACACCTGACGAGATCGACACTCTCATGAACAAGAAGAGCGGTGTTGAAGGTCTTTCCGGTGTTTCTTCAGACTTCCGTGACCTCGAGAAGGCTTCACGTGAGGGTAACGCTAGAGCAACTCTCGCTCTCGAGATGTTCGAATACCAGGCTCGTAAGATCATCGGTTCTTATGCTGCTGCTATGGGCGGTGTTGACGTAATCGTATTCACAGCAGGTATCGGTGAGAACACAGACTACATCCGTGCTGCAGCTTGCGAAGGTTTGGGCTTCATGGGCGTAGAGATCGATCCGGCTAAGAACAACGGTGTTCGTTCCGAGGCTGTTATCTCTTCTGATAACTCTAAGGTAACAGTAGCTATCATTCCTACAAACGAGGAACTTGCTATTGCTCAGGAGACAGAAGAACTCGTTAAATAAGAGTTTTTTGACTTAACAAGATTAAGCAGCGATTCTTTATAGAGGATCGCTGCTTTTTTGTGTCAAAATTATTTAACGAGAGTATATAATCAGTATAGATCAGATAGGGGGTATGTATTCTATGAATCCATTCCATTCAAAGAAATGTATCAAGATCATTGCATCGTTCCTTGTTGTCCTGCTGTGTATAACAGGAATTCAGTTCGCTGATTTTAACAATGTAAAGGCTGATGATCTTGATTTTTCCAAGGCAGAACTTGTGGATAAAATTTATACGAACAGGATCTTGGGAGAAAGTGGCGGGCTTTTTGAATTTCATCCAAAGGAATCTTTTCAGCACAGATTTGATCTGCAAGGACCATCAAAAGAATTAATCGGTAAGAAGAATGATCAGGTAATAGATATATATGATTCTTCTAAGAAACTAATTGCGTCTTCAGATAACAGATCTTTATCTGTATATCTCGAAAAGGATCACACGTATTATGTTAAGGTCGAAGGAGAGACCAGAGGATATTTAATCTACTTTAGATATGATATTGATGTTTCTGTATTGTATAGACCGTCAAATACTAGCAGCGGTGAATATAAAGAAAATACTAAAATCAGCACTACGAGTGTGGGAGGTTACTCTGGTGTATGGTTATCTTATGAAATTGTTAAAGGTAATGATGTAAAGATCAAAATTGACTTGGATAATCTACCTAATAGTGATAAATACACATATACCTGGTGTAAATATATTAATGGTTCATTTAATCCTTTATCAATCAAGAATAAAGACTTGGAACTAGCAGGGTCGACAATCTCCGATTTTTACGCATGCAGGATAGAAAGTAATGATGGTAAATTTTGTTTTGATTATGCCTTTTGTTTGAAAACAGTCCCTAATGTAACGTTTTCTGATGGGTCTGATCATGCTTGCACATTTAAGGCATTTAGACCTGGTGAGACTCGTTTCATCGAGTACCCTGCAACTGTATGTGATGACTACACAGGGACACCTATATATTATCTGAAAGATATTTGTTCGAATAATTATCTGAGCGGAAATGACGGGCCAATTAGTGCGGTTCCTGAAGATTGGGCAGGTTCTCTATTCTCTTGTACACTTATTCATAGTGGATCGGGCAGAAAGGATCTTTGCTACGATATGTTCTACTTTGTCATTGGAGACGGTGACGGAGAAAAGATCGATGCAGATAAGAAAATTCATATAGATGCAGAAGTCGGAGAATACAAATATGCGCAATTGATCTATTCGTTTAAACCTGAGTTTTCAGGTACATACAGATTTAAAACTTTTGACCGCCAGTATGGATTGCCTGTTGTTGCGATATTTGATCAGGATCTTAACCTTATGGGTTTTGATAATAATGAAAACAATTTTTATAATATGTATTCTGAATATGATTATCCTGATCTTTCGGATCTGGATCTGACAGTAAAACTGGATAGTAATAAGACGTACTATATTGCAATCCCGATGACTATGTCTAAACTTATCTGTGACTTTGAGATGTGCCTTGTGGAGAAAGATCCTAACCAGTCACAGAATACCGATCCGATCACAGATCCTGACATTGTACAAAGTAACGATGAGCTTTCTTTTGACGACTTTGTCGAGCGTCTTTATGTAGTTGCTCTTAACCGTCAGTCCGAAAAAGATGGTAAAGATTACTGGTGCAATTTGGTTGGTAACGGAACTCTTACAGGTGCGGACTGTGCTCGTTTCTTCCTTACAAGTCCTGAGTTTAAGGGAAGAAACTTAAGCGATGAAGATTTCTTGAAAGTTCTCTATAAGACATTCTTCGATCGTGATGCAAAGGATGATCCGGACGGATTCAATTTCTGGATGAATAGTCTCAAGACAGTAGGTAAAGATACTGTTGTAGAAGGATTCATCAATTCACCTGAGTGGTGCAACATCTGTGCTGACTATGGTGTAAAATCAGGTGCCCCGACTGCCAAGGCAACGAAGGCATCTAAGAATGCAACAGCATTCGCCACAAGACTTTATACTGAGTGTCTTGGTCGTGAACCTGAGGAAGGCGGACTAAAATACTGGAGCTTGGGACTTACTAACTGTGAACTGTCAGGATCTCAGGCTTCTCATGAGTTCTTCTACTGCCAAGAGTTCAACGATCACAACTTCGATAACAAAGAACTTCTCACAAGAATGTACAGAACATTCATGGGCCGCGAACCTGATACAGACGGACTTAACTACTGGCTCAGTAACATGAACAA
>JAGCGE010000261.1 GCA_017649745.1 Clostridiales bacterium
CTTCGTTGATCATTTGATTTGATGTTGGTTTAGCGATACGAATACACCTCCTAACAAAAAAAGAACGGTTCAAAACCCGTTCCTCATACAAATAACATCTATGATGTTTTAAGTATTTACCTCTTAACTGTTCGCTTGAGGTGAGAAACAAGTTCTGCTTTTTTGTGACTAGATAATAATACTCATTTGATGAAGAGTTGTCAACACACTATTTGAAAATATGTAACCAGCTCATCTATCAGTAATATTTGACTTCTGAATTATAGCACAGATATCAAAAAACGTTCCATTTTCTTAAATGATTTTCACTATATCGTGAAAACTGCATATTGTTTGGACATTATGCTTAAAACTGTATGTCTTTTCGTATGAAATACTACCTTTATATCAACCGCCACATTCATTTTCATATGATAGACTTTACGTGTTGAAAATAAGAATAAGTTCTCAGGAGGCTTTCATATGAAAAATTATTTTGATCTTTCCGGACAAGTTGCAGTAGTTACAGGTGCTTCCACAGGTCTTGGACTTCAGATGGCTAAGGCTTTTGCAAGTCAGGGCGCTAACCTCGTTCTTCTTGCTCGTCGTCAGAATCTTCTTGACGAGAATAAAGCAGAGATCGAAAAAGAGTTTGGTGTAAAGTGCCTTGCTTACGCTTGTGACATCACAGATACAGAAAAGGTTAAGGGCGCAGTTAAAGCTACTATGGACACATTCGGCCGTGTAGATATCCTCGTAAACAACGCAGGTACAGGCGCAGTTGCTCCTACAGTAGAGATCTCTGATGAGACATTCATGAACGAGATCAATGTTGACCTCTTCGGTACATTTACTTGTGCTCGTGAGTTCGCTAAGGAAATGCTCAAGGCTAAGTACGGTCGTATCATCAACATCTCTTCAATGTATGGTCTTGTTGGTAACATGGCTGCTACATGTGCTCCATACCACGCTGCTAAGGGTGGTGTTGTTAACCTCACACGTGCTCTCGCTGCTGAATGGGGTAAAGAAGGCATCACAGTAAATGCTATCTGCCCAGGTTACTTCTGGACTCCACTTACAAAAGAAACACTTGAGACAGACTGGTTCTCAGCATACGCTAAGGGTGCCATCCCGATCGGACGTTATGGTAAAGAGGGCGAACTCGACACAGCAGCTCTTTTCCTTGCTTCCCCTGCTTCTTCATATGTAAACGGCCAGAACATCGCAGTTGATGGTGGTTATACAGCAATCTGAGTTAACTTTAAGATATATACTGAAAGAGGTTGCCAACGGCAACCTCTTTTTTGTCCTTTAATCTATATCATTTCGCAATAGGAATATGAACCTCAGTTAAAAGTCCGTCATCATTAACGGCACTGATCGTTCCATTTGAATGCTCAATTATATACTTAGCTATATAAAGTTCTTCCCTACCATCTTCCTTCTTATCGAAAACATGTGCTAATTCTTCATCAGAAAAACTGCTTGCGCTTCCTTTAAAGGATATGATCGCATATTCAGCGACCTTCACTGTTATATCAACATCAGTTTCAGAATAAAGATCATTCATGATCGATGATAATGCCTGAGAAAACCTGGTCTGATCAGCTACGATGAAGATATTGTACGAAGGAGTCTTAAGGTTGATATCATGATCTTCGTTTATGCAATTTCCGAGTTCTTCTTCAAGAAATTCAACAAGTTCGAACCTGGTCGGATACATCCTAAATAGTTCAACAACCGGCTCTGCAACCATTCTTTTAGCTTGGGTTACAAGATCCTCTTCAACCTTAACCTCATTCTCTTCGCTTTCTTTTTTCTCGTTTATGATAGAAGTTACATCGAAAGGTATCTGAGAAATGAGTTTATTGATATCAGGATCGCCGTCTGTATTAAGATTAATCATCTTATCAGCAAAGTTATCGATCTTCTCGACTGGTCTGAAATGTTTAATGCCGAAATAAATACTAAATCCAAGCACAGTAACAAAACATATCAAGAGCATGATAACCGGAGCATAATCAGGCTTTTCCTGCTCGACCGTTGTGACCTGTTCAGATGTCTTAGTCTTGGTTTCACCATTAACAAGATCATCCACATCATTCGATACCATCATATAAGCTTTAGTATCATTCACACGCGTCATTGTGTATCCGAAAACAAAGATACACGCAATGCTCAGAATAAACGTTAATATCAACGTAGCTATCCAGATCTTCTTAACATCAATATTCATATATTTCGTATCAGATCTTACTTAACATATTCTCAGGATCTTCTGCGGCTTTGACTTTATCGTTAGCCATAACGATGATCCCCTTCTCATCTATAAGATAAGTAGTTCTTACGACACCCATAGATACCTTGCCGTAGTTCTTCTTTTCTTTCCATACATCATATGCCTCGATTACTTTTCGATCAGGATCAGAAAGAAGAGTGAACTTAAGGTTATGATTAGTCTCGAATTTCTTATGAGAAGCAACAGAATCCTTACTGATGCCAAGCACTACAGCGCCTTTTGAGATGATCTGAGGATATCTCTCGGAATAACCGCAAGCCTGCTTCGTACATCCGGATGTATTATCCTTAGGATAAAAATACAAGATGACTTTCTTTCCTTTATATGAAGCTAAGGAATGCGTCTCACCGTTTTGGTCCTGCAACGTAAAATCAGGAGCTTTAGTACCGATCTCAAGCATATATCTATACCCCTTTTTAATTTATGATATCAGAGTATAATAATTTATTATGACTTTCAAGGAGTATGACATATGATCTCATCACATATCAAAGAGAAACTGGCTTCAGGCTCTCTTATCAGAAAAATGTTCGAAGAAGGCAACAAAAGAAAGGCTATCTACGGCGCTGAAAATGTTTTCGATTTCTCTATAGGTAACCCAGATCTTGAGCCACCTAAGGAAGTAAAAGATGCTCTTAAAGCTATCGTCGAAGAAGATGTTCCTGGCGGACACGGATATATGAGCAACAGCGGTTATGAAGCTACAAGAGCTGCTATCGCTAAGAAGCGTTCCGAAGAATCTTCTGTTAAGGTTGAAGCTAATGCCGTATGTATGACAGTTGGTGCTGCTGCAGCTATGAATGATGTATTCCATTCGATCCTTGATCAGGGCGACGAAGTTATCCTTCTTGCTCCATTCTTCATGGAATACCTTAACTATATCGACAATCACGGTGGTAAGGCTGTTATCGTTCAGACAGATGACAAGTTCATGCCTGACGTTGATTCTATCATCAAGGCTGTTACACCAAAGACAAAAGCAATAGTTATCAACTCACCTAACAATCCATCAGGTGTCGTATACAACAAAGAGCTCCTTCAGAGCCTCAACGCTGAACTTCTTAAGTGCGATCACGTTATCCATGTAATCTCAGATGAGCCATATATCGAGCTCGCATACGACGGAATCGAGGTTCCGGCTGCACTTGATTGCTTCGATAATCTCATCATCTGCTACTCATGGAGTAAAGCACTATCTCTTCCGGGCGAGCGTATCGGATATACATTGGTAAGTCCTAAACATGCGGATTTCGAAGATCTTACAGCAGCTATCGTTCTTTCTAACAGAGTACTCGGAAGCGTTAATGCTCCTGCTATCTGGCAGAAAGTCGTTGAGCGTGCTCTTTATGCAAAGGTTGATGTTCCTAACTACGAGCATCGTCGTAACCTTCTCTATGCCAATATCGTTGAGTCCGGTTTTGAAGCAGTTAAGCCTAACGGTGCTCTCTATATCTTCATGAAAACACCTGACGGACTTTCTGATGCTGAGTTCGGTGAAATTTGTGCTAAGCACAATCTCCTTCTCGTTCCGGGAGCAAGCTTCAGCAGACCAGGCTATTGCCGACTCGCATTCTGCGTATCCGAACAGACTATCATCAATTCAAGAAAAGCATTTGAAGCAGTTGCATCTGAATTAAATTTGAAGTAATAGCTCCAAATAAGCTAAACAAGGGCTGTTCATTTTGAAGTGAACAGCCCTTTTATCGTTTATCTGTCTATCGCATAGCTAGCATATATCTCAGTGAACTCCTGTGACTGTACAAAACTGTTAAATACCTGATCTTTGGTCATACCGTTGTTCATGTTGCTTAGCCAGTAGTTTAAACCTTCTGTATCAGGTTCACGACCCATGAATGTCTTATACATTCTTGTAATGAGTTCTTTGTTATCATAGCCGTGATCATTGAACTCTTTACTATAGAAGAATTCATGAGCTGCCTGTGATCCTGTAAGTTCAAGATTCGTAAGTCCTAAGCTCCAGTACTTAAGTCCGCCTTCTTCAGGTTCACGACCTAAGCACTCAGTATATAGTCTCGTTGCAAATGCCGTAGCGTTCTTCGATGCCTTAGTTGCCTTAGCTGTAGGTGCACCGCTCTTAACTCCATATGTAGCACAGATGTCGCACCACTCCGGTGAGTTGATAAATCCTTCAACAACTGTATCCTTACCAACTGACTTAAGACTGTTCATCCAGAAGTTGAAACCATCCGGATCGTCTTCTGCTTTACGATCGAAGAATGTTGAATAGAGAACTTTAAGGAAATCGTCATCGCTCAATCCTCTTCCCTTGAACTCAGGACTTGTGAGGAAAAATCTTGCACAGTCTGCACCTGTAAGTGTTCCGTTACCTACAAGTTCACACCAATAATCTTTACCTTCTTTTTCAGACGGTCTGTTAAGAGCTACTACATATAGACGTTCTACGAAATCTTCGAAGCCACCGCCTGTTTGACTTGACTGAACAGCTGTCCACTTTGCATATAGTGTGATATCCGTTGTTACTTTTGTATTGAAATCATAAGTCTCTGTACAGGCAGAATCCTTATACCAGCCGCCGAATGCGTATCCTGAGGCCGAAGGATCTGATGGCATCACTGCTTTATTCCCGCTGGCAACTTTCTGTGATGCCGGAGCAGTACCATGTCCGTTCATATTAAATGTAACACTATATGCTGTAGCCCATATTGCCTTAACCTGTGTATCATACAAAATAGTAACCTCATCACCCGGGTCAGAATAGCCTGCAATTGAACTTACTTTCCAAGATTTGAATGCTTTATCAGAACTTGGAGGATTAAATGAGCATTCAGGTAAAGTGATTTTGCTATTCTCTGAAACCATCATGTTAGGCATAGAACCACTTCCGCCGTTCGAATCAAAAGTAACAGTGCACTTATTAATGATTTCAACAGGGGCACTCGCGTAATCTGTTTCCTTGGTGCTATTGATATCTTCAGCAATGAGATATATATGCATATTAGAAGAAACATACGGCGAATAATCAAACGAACCACTATAAACACCGTAGTACTTAATAGTAGAATCTTTAGCATTCCATTCGCCATCAGTAATCAAAACAGATACCTGGTCAGCATTTCCGGTTGCTGTTCCTGATATATTTGTTCCATTAAATGAAATAGAATCGGTATTTACGGAAAGACCGTCATTCAGTACCGTCAACTTATAAGATGAGCCCAATGCTCCGAGATCCCCATCAATTGCAGTTGAGAAGATTACAGATGACAGATTTATGTTTAAAGCTGGCGCCACGTCGTTTTTGTAGTAGACGGTTGCGTAGTCCAGTTTGCCGTCACTGCATACCTTGCTCCCATAGTAAGAGTCGCGGGTACCAGCAGAACGGAGCATCCAATAGGCGGACGAGCCGTCTTTTTTTCTGTTAGCGACTTCGTGCCAACTCCAACCACCGGTTGACCAGTCTCCATCATTGTCGTCATCAACCCATCCGCAATCAGATGAGTATCCATATGCCGAATTCATTACTTCTGATGCATCCAGAAGAAATACTTTATCATTTATACTTACAGGCGCGTCATAAAAATATGTCAAATACGAATCATATGTGAGACCGCCGTTTCCTTGGCTTGTTGCTATAGCTCCCCGCTCAAGGCTTGTAAACCCGTTTAGAAAAGATCCATTAAGCACACCTTGGATATCACTGCCATTCCACGCGTTCAAGTTCGGGCTGGTGTAATCAAAATAAGCACTAAACAATGCCTTATCACTATCAATGAACAGTGTCGATCCGCCATACGCAGTTGTGCTTGGTGCCAGTACACGGAACTTTATCGGGTTGTCTTTATACATTCCATAATATACATAGCTTCCCGACCAAGCAGAACCTTTGTTGTCAGGTGCAACAGGTGAAGCTATTTTCGAGGTTCCAAGACAGGTATTGTCCTGATTCTTAGTTGTATCAGCTAAAACTAATTTACTACTAAAAAGATTCGGAACAACACCTAAAGTAATAGTTGCTGTCAGCACTGATGCCAACACCTTTGGCATCTTCAATCGTGATTTCATTTTCTAACCTCCTCATATATTTCTCTTATTTCCGAAAACAAAAACGCAGCCTGCCCAAAAGCAAACCGCGTTAATAACTACATACAAAATAAAGACAGAACTAAGCTTGACTGACTGAGAGATTGTCCGTCTGATGCTCATACCTGTCAATACCTTTCTTTCAGTTTTCGAAAATTTCTTTGACATCTGCATTATCCCATATTTAATATGATAATGCAAAAAGAAAAACGTCCCTGATCGTTTTTCAATCAGAGACGTTGAATGTTTAATTTGACTATTATCCTCTGTCTATCGCATAGCTTGCACAGATCTCAGTAAACTCCTGTGACTGAACAAAACTGTTGAACACCTGGTCTTTGATCATGCCATTGTTCATATTGTTGAGCCAGTAGTTCAAACCATCTGTATCAGGTTCGCGACCCATGAATGTCTTGTACATTCTCGTCAGAAGTTCTTCATTACTGTAGTTATGATCATTGAATTCTTTACTGTAGAAAAATTCATGAGCTGCCTGTGATCCTGTTAATTCACAGTTAGTAAGTCCAAGACTCCAGTACTTTAATCCGCCTTCCTCAGGTTCACGACCTAAACACTCAGTGTAAAGCCTTGTAGCAAACGCAGTTGCATTCTTTGATGCGATAGTTGCCTTAGCTGTAGGCGCTCCTGATCTTACACCGTAGTCAGCACAGATGTTGCACCACTCAGGTGAGTTGATGAAACCTTCAACTACTGTATCCTTACCAACTGTCTTAAGACTGTTGAGCCAGAAGTTGAAACCATCC
>JAGCGE010000262.1 GCA_017649745.1 Clostridiales bacterium
GCATTCCATAGTAGTCATGATACAGCATATGACGCTATGGAAGAATATGAGCATTATAAAGAAAGTAGAGGAGAAAATAATGAGTGATTGCACCGTAGAAGCCTATAACCTCGCAGATCCCAATTGTGCTGAACTAATGGAGCAAACTGATTCGGCACCGGATATGGTTAACCATCCGTCGCATTATGCGGATAAAGAAATCGAGGTGATCGATTATATTCGCGATACTCTTACTCCAGAGGAGTTCACCGGCTACTGCATGGGTAACGTCCTGAAATACTGCAGTCGGTGGCGCAAGAAAGACGGTGTACAGGATCTGGAGAAAGCCCAGGTATATCTTGGATGGGGAGCCGAGTCTGCCAGGAATGAGAAAAGGTAGGCTTTAATGATTGGTCTAATTTAGATGAGTACATGCGGTTTGGGCAAGGTGAAAGTGCTGGAACTCTGTAATTGGTGCCTTAATAAACCATCCGCTGATACGGAGGTGCTTAAGTGTCGAATGATATCTGGTGCGTAACTCTGGAGTGAGTACGACTCCTGAGCAGAAAGGATATTTACTTCGAAGATTTGATACTGGCTTAAATCGTGGTACCACGGGCCTCCATTCTTTAGTATACGCGCCAAAAACATGCCCATATATGAGAAGGATATTCTGGGAGTATAAACCCCACGGAGGGCAGCTGAGCTCTGCAAAACGCTGTTTAACTAGCCGTGAGAATAGTCTAATGGTAGGACGCTCCGAGAGGAGAGACTCAGGTTCGAAGCCTGAAAAGAGTATCCTTTTTATATTTTGAACTAATTTGAGGAGGTAATACACTATGATGGTAAACTATGAAAAGTTAATCGCAGACAAACTCGAAGGACACAAGCAGTGTCTAAAGTTGATTGAAACTATCAGTAGTTCAGAAGGATTTGAGGTCGTTTATGCTATTAGCCACATAAATGTGGAATTACTGCCAGAGGATGCAGAAAACAAAGAGCGCCTTCTCAATACGAAGAATCCTCCTCATATGAGGCGTGCTTTTGAACTAGCTTATAAGCATAAACATATTCTGGAGAAGAGGGCCGTTTTTAAGAATTTGATCATTGACAATCCAGATCTGTTAACGAGGTTAATATCCGGTGACTTGCGTTATGCGATATTTGAGAATGTAACATTTCATAATGTGACCTTTGAAGATGTCAATTTGTCAAATGCTCAAATAAAATATTCGATTTTTGACGGCTGTAGGTTTTGCAACGTGATATTTGATGGCTCCCAAATTGATCATAGCTACTTTACAGAAAGTGCATTCATCAAAACTAGTTTGCGAAATATTGATAGCGAGTGTCTGACTTTTCATTATGGAAGCTATGCAGAATGTGACTTCACAGATACACACACTAGCAGTATGGACACAATACATTTTGCAAAATGTATGTTCATTGAATGCATTAACGGTCCGGAAATACCTATAGCTTGCCCGGACACTGGTTCATTCATAGGTTGGAAGAAAGGAATCCTGCATCCGCAGGCGCAAATGCTAGGAACGAACATAGGCCTTTCTTGTCTTATAAAGCTTGAAATACCCAAAGATGCTATAAGATCATCATCCACTGGTACAAAATGTCGATGCGATAAGGCAAAAGTGCTCGATATCGTGTCTCTGGATGAACGCGAGCATTATAGTCGTGCGTATTCAATGTTTGACAGTAACTTTGTATACGAAGTTGGGAACACTGTAACTCCACAAAACGGATTTGATCCGAATCGTTGGAACGAATGCGCTGGCGGTATTCACTTCTTCATAAATAAAGACGAAGCAATAAGTTATTAAAAATGTGGAGGTAATTTGAAATGGAATTCGGGATCAGGATCTATAGCTTGGCTGGCTTTGTAAATCTTCTTGCAAAGCTGAAGGCAGCGGGAATGCTCAAAAGCGTTCCTGATCGTTTTGAGTTGGACGAAGGGGTATTTCCACTGGATATTCCTCTGGATGGGGACAAAATCCTGGACATCATCAAGAAGCCCGTAGTTAAAGCTAAGTACGGGAAAGATATTGACCATGTTCTTACAGAGCAGGTTCTTAAACTTTTGGGTTAAATTATTTTAACTAATAATTAAATAATAGGAGGAACTAACTATGGTAGCCACAATCATTATTCTCGCAACTCTTCTGGCCCTTGTAATCGGTGGTGCTGCCGGATTTATTTTCGGCATGACCACACAGGCGAAACAGACATCAAACGTCATTGATTCGTTTGTCGACACCCTCACTGATGCTGTC
Source organism: Clostridiales bacterium (assembly GCA_017649745.1). The sequence continues at coordinate 2,268 of JAGCGE010000262.1, forward strand.
CTCACAAAGGTACGTGCATTCAGGCAACAGGAACGTGAAGAGCAGGATAAGCAAATGGAGCAGGCTAAGCATTCTGCAATGGAAGCATTAGATCGACTTGAAAAGTTTCAGGGCGCTATGGTAAGTGGAAATCCATTTAATCGTGTTCCTTTATCTTTTGCAGACCTGCTCGCTAGAAGGAGACAGGAGGAACCAAGAAAGGAGGAGCCGAATGCCGTAGAAACCATGGGCGATCATTTTGACGAACTGTTTAACCATGACAAATCAGAAGAGTCACCGGCCAAGGAGGAATAATTATGAAGAGTGGAGTTCTAAAACTGTTGAGCTCCAGCACAGTGCGTATTGTAAAAGGTGCGCCAAAGTTCTTGAAGCACAATAGCAACTGGCTTCTTGCAGCGCTGGCTTTGCTCGGCGTAACGGGGCTTACCTGGTCCACAATACGCGGAACGATTAAAGCTGTGAAGCTTTGCGAAGAGAAGCAGGTTCAGGGTAAGAAGCAGATTCTGAAGACGACTTGGAGGCTTTATATTCCAACACTCGGCTTCTTTATCCTGACGACTATAAGTATAGCTTGTAATGCTCGTATCAATGCCAGACGGTTCGCAACAATGACCGGTCTGGTAGCTATGAGCCAGGCTGATCTGAAGCAGCTTCGTGAAAAGGTAGCGGAAACTGTTGGCCCTAAAAAGGAGAAGTCCATTGAGACTGAAATCGAAAAAGATAAAGTCAGGGCACTTCCTCCGATGTCCGAAAATGAAATTATTAAGACCGGACATGGTAATGATCTGTTTATCGACTGGTTGACCGGACAACGATTCCGTGCCAGTGTCGAATGGGTCGAAGCCACCCAGGAAAAGCTTAATAATGTCATCAAAGACGACGTGACCAACACTCTGGAGAGACGATATTATCATGAGCGCATGCATATTCCGCATTGCGGCGCCGATGAGCTTTTCTGGGATTATGCTGAAATGAGGCAAAATGGATATTCCCAGATTACATTGGACTGCACGCATACCGATTGGGTAGAGGTCGACGGAAGACGCGAAATGGCATGTACTATTCGTTGCGTTCCGGAGGCAACTGGTTTCTGAAGGAAAGAGGGGGTTTGGTGGTATACAGATCCCTGGGTTATCTGGAGACATAATCAATTAAAGTAAAAGGAGATATTTATTATGAAAAAACATTATCGCGTTTACCTTGTCAATGACAATAATGGAGAATGTGAGATCAAGCCGTCTGACACTACCGAAATTATTGGCATCACTCAGAGTATGAACCTCTACATTGAAGCAAAGTCCATTCGCGAAGCAGAAGATGCGGCCATGGCTTACGCCATCAAGATCGCCCCGGATATTCCGTGGAAGATCACCTGTGCCGAGGAAACTGTGTGCAACCGCGAAAGAATCCATAATTGGAATTAAACCACTATGGGTGCACTGTTTAAACGGCGTGAGGTTGCTCCGAACTATACCGATAAGATCGAAGTCGATAATCGGATATTCCATGTCGAGATAACATGCAGTGAAAAATGTAATGCGCTCAACATTCAAAGTGGGCGCATTACTTATTTTCTCATGAGTGAGGCGGATATCTCGCCAGCTAATGGAAGTAGCCGAGTAACTATGCACGCCGTAAGTTATTATGAAAACGGCGAATGGATTATAGACTGCCCAACAGAAGATGACGCAGCTGTTATAGCTCAGACCTACTTTATTGAAAAATACAATAGGCAATTAAGAAAGAGGAGAAATAATAATGGACAATACTGTACGTGAAGTAATACAAGTTACATCTGAAAATACGACACTTGCTAGAGGTTTCAATCTGCATACTGGGATGATGGGTATTGTTGTACGGCATATAGTAAGGCATACGTACATTGGCTCCACTGTAGATGAAATTGTGGCGTATTTTCCTGGAAACGGGTGCTGTGATGGAACTGATGACAATAGGTTTATGACCATTTCTGTGGATTCTTCCGGAATTCCTGGTTTCGCTCTGATTAATATCGGAGAAATGCGGCCTGAAAGTATGAATAAACTTTTTTACGAGATCAATACAAATCTCTATAAAGAGCATCGGAAGTCCATCATACAGGGTTTTAATCCTGGTGCTGTGGATTGCCGTTCATTTGGCTTTATGCCCGCTGGCTTAACGCCTATCAGTCTCGAAGATAAAACGGATGAGACATATAAGCAGAAAGAGCTTACTGACGAGGATATTGAGAAAACTCTGACACCTGACCAGAAGAAAGCCATTCAAATCCTGATGGCTCGGACTCGGCGGCGCGAACCTGGCTGCAATGGCATCATGAAGCTTATTGATTCGCTTGATGCAAATCAGACAAAGCTTATGAATAAGATGCTTGGTGTGGCAAAACGCCAGGTGGAGAATCTCCAATATCTGAAGATCAGAAAGATCATCTACAATAACCCGGCCACCATCGTAACCTGGTGGGATGGTGATACAACTGTCGTTAAGGTTGCGGAAGGGCAGGAGTTCAGTGAATACTTTGGTCTGTTGGCTGCAATCGGCAAGAGAATCTACGAAACCAATGGCGAAATCGATAGGGATATTCGAAGAAAGAAAGTCGAATGCAAAACCAAGAAGGAGCCCAAGACAAAAGCTAAGCCTCCGCTGGATCAAGTTGTGGAAAACATTAGCCAGGCGGCCATTAGTGCTGCTGATGCTCTGAACAGCATTACCGGCCAAACGAATAACGAATAATCCGCGGTAAAAACATTTGTTTTAATGAAGGACAAATGTCCTCACAAAATTATATTTGAAAGGGGTACTGAATTATGGGTAAGGCAGTAGTAGATCTGAAAAATGGTGGAGTCGAAAACGAAACACCGGCTACGGACAACCAGGGCACTCCGGCGGAGAATAACGGAAATAATCTTCCGGCTACCAATCCTCCGGCCAAGAAGGGATTCTTTGGCTGGTTCAAAGGAAAGGGCACGGTCGCGAAGACTGCTATCGTTACTGTCGCGGCTGCCGCTGCTGTTGCAGTTGGCTATGGTGTGAAAGTCGTTGTCGAACTTCTGCTGAGTGGAGATGACGATGAAAACTGCTCTGATCCTGCGGAAACGGAAGCTCCGACTGAAGAGTAAATTGTGAGACATAGTCGGAAAGCTAAGAAGGCTGGGCATGGAGCTCGGCCTTCTTATTTTCTCTTTGAGGAGGTCTGATATGTCGGTTAGAAATTGGCTAACAAAGAAACTGACTAAAACGGTCGAAGCAGTGGCCGAACCAATGCGAAATAATGTTGAAACTAAATTAAATACTTGGTCCGGATTATGGCGTATTGGCACATGCATCATAGTAGGCTTGCTTATGCTGAAAGAGGATGAAAAAGGCGGCCTTATTCCGCCCAAGCAAGAACCTAGTAGCGTCGTGATCAACAATTATATTAATACAAGGGAGGAAACAGATGGTCGGTAAATTGATTGATTTAAAGAACCAGAACAAACCTGGTGATAATGTGAAGCTCGGTGTCGGCCTTCTTGCTGGTTTTGCTGCAGATATGGTCGTAGCCGGACTGCTTAAGGCACATATGCCTATTACAAAAGGTGTTATTAAGCTTCTGGTTACCTTCGGAATCTTCGTTATTGCCATGAAAGCAGGCGAAGAGGTCGAGGAATACGTTGTCCGAGTATGGGATGACACACGGGATTCTATTAAAGAAGCGCAAGAGGAAGCCCGTAAGGAAGTAACCCAGATAATTCAGCAAAACAAAACGGCCACAGAATAATTATATTCGAGGTGACATATGAGCAACCAATCAGCTGATCCGAGGGCTGGTAATGCCTTCGTAAATGGATCTGATAACAGTCAGCCTCGTGAACAGAAAGAGTTGGCTGTATTCGAGGGCGTCGGAGCTGTAACCAAAAAAGAAAAGACAGGTTTTGCTAAGTGGTTCAGCGAGATGTTCTGGAGTGGACGAACATGGAAGGAAGTATGGATCGATCAGCGAGATAACCATATTGTTCCTGAAGGGAAGGATATTCTGTTCAACGCTGTGGTCGGTATCATAAGCTCTCTTATCTACAGAGAGCCTACAGCTGGCGGAGGTGGATATTCTTCCGGATCGTTCATTGGTAACGTCATGACTCGTTATGTTGACTACAACAAAATGAGCACATCCGGTACCAAGAATCAGAAGACACAGGAAGCTTTGGCGGCCAATAAGGAGAAGGATAAGGAGATCATGAAAACTGGTTATGAACTCCCGACCTTTCCTAACTACCAGAGCGCAAAAGCATTTCTTGATAGTATGAAAGCAGAGGCGATAAAGTATGAAGAAATAAGTGTTTATGATATGTCGTGGAAGCGAGGTAAGACAATTGACTGGGGTTGGGAAGAATGGGGATGGAATAAAGATGAAATCCTCTCTATCAAGGAGCCCAGTCGTTTCCGTCAGCCTCTTGTAGTTGAGGATGGGAAAGGCAATAAGATCAAGATGACCCATTATATTGACATGCCTCCTCATCATGAACTGAAAGGCTGATATTCTGCCAGAAAGGGAAAGGGTGGGAAACACATGGCGAGTGTAGCATATATGCGGGATTTTCTGGCTCATAGGTATTCGAAGAAATGGGTAGATAAGAAAAGTGACTACGAAGTAATCCGTATCTACAATAGAATACTTATACAGGCAGAAAAGGAAAGGAGTAAAAAGAAAGCATGACAAAACTGGTTAAGGTTTTTGCACGGGCTGGGCGAAAAGTCGTTCGGCCCGTTATTAAAGCCGCTCAAAAGGTCAAGACAAACAAGCCTGAAATATTTTTGACTGTTGGTTTGACCGCCACGTTCGTCAGCCTTGTCTGGGTTGCCATTGAAAGCACAAAAGCTCCTGATGTAATGGCTACAGGTAACGAAAAACTTGACAAACTCAAGAATTACAAGGACGAAGTAGTTTCCGGAAGGATTAGTGGAACTATTGACGGTGAGCCTACAACAATCACAGTGCTTTCTGACGAGGCCAAAATTAAAGAACTGAAAAAAGTTAACAAAGATATTTTGGATGCACGTCTTGAAAGTATCTGGTATATGAGTCGGCTCTATATAGGGCCGCTTATCTTATTCCTTTTGGGCGGAGCGCTAATTGTTAAGGGACATAACATCATTCGAAAACAAAATATATTCCTTGCCGGGGCCCTAAAGGGAACGGAAGAGCTATTTAAGTTCTATCGTTCAAACGTTATTGAGGCGGAGGGCGAAGAAGCCGATCAAAGATATTTGAGAGGCATTAAGGATACGGTTGAGATCACGGAACTGAAGCATGATAAGGACGGAAAAGAGGTTCTTACAAGGACTTCCGTACCGATCATCAAGGATCATGAGAACCCGTGGAGGTTCAAATACACTCCTCAGTACTTCAGAACTGCCACTGGTGATATGGACCATGATATTACTCACATCAAGAATGTCGAGTATTACTTTAACCGCAAATACGGTGGAAGTAAAAAGCATGGCATGATCAGTATGTATGAAGTTCTGGACTATCTCGATCCTATCTGGGAAGAAATTGATCCTGACGGAACAAGGGAAATCTTCTGCAGAGAGTATGGTTGGGGTCATGACGCCAATGGTGATGATATTATCGATCTTGGCGTATACCGTGCTATTAATGATGCGGCGATCAAGGGAATCGGAGATGCTGTATACATCGAATGTAACTGCGATGGCCGCCTCGCTGATCTAAAGAATCAATATAAGGAGAGATATGTGAAATGAATAGCGGAATAAAGGTAGCATTGGTTGCAGTTACCAGCTTTATTGCTGGAGCTGGAGCTGGATATTTCTATCGGAAGATGACTGAGACCAGTTCGAACTTCCAGGTAGTCACAGATGCCGAACAGCTTAAGGCTGCTGAAAAAGACGTTGAGATATTCTCAAAGAGTCTTGAACAGCATATGGACGAAACGTTCGGTGGAAAAGAAGAAAAAGAAAAGGAACCTGAGACAGAAGAAACTCCTACTGTCAAGGCGATCAACACTCAAAAGACAGAGTATTGGAAGAAATTCGGAAGTGAAGCTGCAAAATACGACAGACACAGCCCGCTTCCTGAAGGAGAAGAACCTGTCATTAGCGAAAAAGAATTTGACCAGGGTTTCCTGAATGAGGCCGCGGAAGAAGATACAGGCGAGGACGAAGCTGAGGCGGAGGATTCAGGGCATGTGATTGAAAGGGAAACTGAAGAAATTGAAGAAAGCGATCTTCAGGAATTCTATCACTGGGCTGGTCACCCCGATGGGGAATATGATACGGCCACTGTGTACTGGTATACTGGGGACGACACCTTGACTATTGATGATGAAGAAAAGGGAGAACAGATCATTAAGGATCCTATTGGATATCTTGGATTTGACCCTAAGAAAGTCTTCGATGGTGTAACTGGAGATGCTACTGATAGCGATGCTCTTTATGTAAAGAACAACGTTCAGAAGACAGTGTTTGAAATCGTCCGTTATAAGACCAATTACTCCGTGGCTAAGAGACTGGAGGAATTTGGTAGGGATGGTGACAAATGATCCATATTTTGACTGGCTTTGTCGAAAGGTAAAAATAGAACCAGGACGAATGAATTATATTACTATGGCTAAGGAACTCCACAAGGCTCTCTATCGACCGGAAGAGAATAATCTTGATGGAAACAGGGCCATGGATGGCTTACAATTGCGCATTGATTTCATGAATAGTCACGGACAGCTTGGGACATCTACAAATCGCAAAGCTTGTACGATGTTTGAATTTCTCATAGCATTAGCCAGACGAATGGCTTTCCTTATGGGTAACGAAGAGAATCCGCATCGTACAGCTCATTTCTTCTGGATCATGATTAAAAACCTTGGTCTGGATAAATTAAACGATAATAGATACCCATTTTTGCATGGTGACTTTAGGATTCAAGATGCTGTTGATCGTGTTCTATTCAGGACATATGATCCTGATGGAAAGGGTGGATTGTTCCCATTAAAGCATCCACCATGCGATATGAGAACTGTCGAGATATGGTATCAGATGCAATTGTGGCTGACTGAAAACAGTGAGATCTCGTTGGATCTATGATAACTGACGGTGAAGGCTTCCGATATCTTACTTATGCCGAGTATGCAGAGAAGTACAAATTAAGTGAACAAGCTATTAGACAAAGGGTTCACAGAGGTACAATTTGGGTAAAAAAGATACGGCGGAGGAGTTATATTTGGGAAGGCGAGATCCCTTTTGTGAATAAAGCCGGTCGTCCTAAAGGCAGCAAAACTCGAAAATCTGACTGAAAAAATATGTCACATCACACGAAAATATGTCACATCAAAATATGTCACAAACGAAAAAAATATGTCACATCAAATAAAAAATATGTCACATACGCTCGGAAATATGTCACAAAGGCCTCAAAAATGCCCATGTGACATATTTTTAGGGCCGTTTTTGGCACTTTTTACACACTTTACACACTTTTACACAAAAAGTGTGACCGCTGGAAGCCTTGATTTATAAGGGTTTGCGGGCTTTTTACACAAATACACAACTTTTTTCTAATTATTTTTTTGAAAAAATAGCATATTTATAGGAATCTATACGAAAATTTTTGTGTATTTGTGGCCAAAAAATTCGGCTCGGAAAGCAGGTGAAACTTTAGATGTGAGCAGTAACTTTTTTGAGATAACTGTATCCACGGGCAAAAATAATACAATAGAGATAGCTCCGGATTTTCAGGCAGAAGAACGAAATCCAGATCTGATGATTCGAGGCAAAGATTTTTATGCCGTATGGGATGAAGAAAAAGGACTATGGAGTACTGAAGAATATGACGTTAAGAACATAGTCGATCGTGAGCTTATGAAGAAGAAGGATGAACTTCTTCAAGCAGGTGTTCAACAAAATATTCGAGTCAGAAAGATGAAAAGCTTTGGAAGTCAGAGCTGGAATGTTTATTGTAGCTATAAAAGCAAAATGCCTAATCGATATGTGCAGCTTGACGACAAACTTGTCTTTGCAGATCAGGTAGTTAAGAAAGAAGACTATGTTAGTAGAAAACTACCTTATGCATTGAAACCTGGCAGTCACGAAAGCTGGGACGAAATTGTAGGTACTTTATATTCTGAAGAAAATCGGCAAAAGATCGAATGGGCTATTGGAAGCGTGGTAAGCGGTGATAGTCGAAAGATACAAAAGTTTATGGTTCTGTATGGTAAAGCAGGTACAGGTAAAAGCACAATTATTGATATAATCAAAAGTCTGTTTGAAGGATATTGTGCAGTATTTGATGCTGGAGCTCTTACAAGTGCGAGCAAAGACTTTAGTATGGCCCCATTCAAAACTAATCCTTTGATTGCTTATCAGACGGATAGTAAACTGAGTAAAATTGAAACTAATACTCGACTCAACTCAATAGTCTCACATGAAACAATTCTTCTGAATGAAAAGAATAAACCTCAATATCCTTTTACTCCTCATGCGTTCTTGATATTGGGTAGTAATGATCCTGTTCAGATAACAGACCAACAAAGTGGTATTATCAGGCGACTGATAGATGTTAAGCCGACAGGCAATCTTATTCCTGCTGATCGATATGAACTGCTGATGGAACGTGTTAAGTTTGAACTAGGCGGAATAGCTGATCATTGTTTGAAAGTTTATAAGAAACTTGGTAAACACTATTATGACAGTTATAGACCTAAAACAATGATGTTTGAGACTGACGCGTTCTATAACTTTGTATGGGACAGGTATGATGATTTTGTAGAAATAAATGAAATCAGCCTGGCTACAGCCTATACATGGTGGGAAGATTATGCACAGCGAGCAGGAGTAGACTACAAACTTGTAAGGCATAGATTTGCCAGAGAGTTAAAGAACTATTTCAAAGAGTTCAAAGACTTTGCAAAAGTAGATGGAAGAACCATAAGAGGATATTTTATAGGGTTCAGAAAAGAGCTCTTCATTCAACAAGAAGAACCTAAGGTTAAAGAGGCAGAGGTAGTACAAGACACTTCTGTGGAAGAAAAGTATGGTTATATTCATACGGAAAGTGTGCTTGATGAACTACTTAAGGATTGTAAAGCTCAATATGCAGCTGAAGACAGTGATCGTCCTAAATGTGCATGGGATAATGTTAATACAACTTTAAAAGATATTGACACCCATAAACTTCATTATCTTCTTGGACCAGAATGGTTAGTCCGGATTGATTTCGATCTGAAGAATAAAGAAGGTATAAAGGATAAGAAGCTGAACCTGGAAGCAGCAAGCAAGTGGCCTCCGACTTATGGTGAAATTAGTAAGAGCGGCGGAGGAGTACATTGTTACTATAGATATTCCGGAGATCCAAATGATCTTAGAGGAATGTTCGCTCCTGATATTGAGGTTAAGATCAACAAAGGTAAGAATGCTATAAGACGAAAGTTGACTGTATGTAACAATCGCGAGATAGCAACGATATCTAGTGGCTTGCCAAAGAAGGAGAAGAAGTTGGTAAACAATGATGTAATCCGTAATGAACAATACCTAAACAATGTAATTCGCAAAGTCATCAGAAGTGTGAAAGCATCTAAAGATCCTAATGGCAACAAAAAGGATATTATTGAAGGATGCGAGCATACAAAACCAGCGATTGATTTTATTAAGCACTTATTAGATGACGCATATGCGAGTGGGATAAGTTATGATGTAACAAGATTGCGGCCTATAGTTATGGCATTTGCTATGCAAAGTACTAATCAGAAAAGATATTGTACAGATCTGATTAGAAAAATGCCGTGGCAAAGCAAAGAGGTAAGTGAACAAGTTGCTGGAAAGCATAAAGGTAAACTTGCCTTTTTCGATTTTGAGGTTGCTCCGAATGTAAACATTCTTTGCTGGAAACCAGCTGGTCCAGAGCATACCTTAAGAAAGATAATTATGCCGCAACCGAAGGACATTGAAGAACTATTTGAATATGATGCCATAGGTTTCAACAATCGTAAGTATGATAATCATATAGCTCATGCAATCAGGCTCGGTTACACTCCTTATCAAGTGTATAAGGTAAGTGAACTTCTGATAAAGAATAGTGAACAGGGATATTTCAGGGAAGCCTGGGACTATTCTAAAGGTGATATTTATGACTTCAGCAGTGAAAAGAAGAGCCTTAAGAAGTTCGAGATTGACATGGATGCACATCACCAGGAAATGGGAGTTGACTGGACTAAACCTATTCCTGAAGAAAGATGGCCTGAGCTTGCTGATTATTGCGGAAACGACGTACTGGCAACAGAACAATTGTTCTTCACGAAAGAGAGGCAGGCAGACTGGAAGTGCAGAGAGATCCTGGCTGATATTACAGGAATGAGCACAAATTCTACTACGAATAGTCTGTCTACCAGGTTTATATTCCAGGGAGATAAGAATCCGCAAAGGCAGTTCAACTACAGATGGATGGGAACTAATCCTGCTGAAGTTGAAACATATTTGGTCCCTACAGATGACATGTGCTATGGCGGAGTAGATCCTGTATGGACAGTGTTTGATGCTAAACATCGGCCTGTATTCCCTGGATATGAGTACAAACAAAGCGTTATTAAAGAAAAGCTTAAAGACGGAACTATCGTTAAACGTCCTGGACCGTGGGTTTCGACCTATCGCGGGGAGGAAGTAGGCGAAGGTGGATATGTCTATGCAGAACCTGGAGTGTACACAAACGTTGCTTTATTGGATATTGCTAGTATGCATCCGTCAAGCATCATTGCTGAGCAGCTGTTTGGTGAACTGTACACTAAGCGCTTTGAGGAAATCTATAAGTTAAGACTCCTGATTAAACACAAGAGATATGACGAGGCGAAGCCTTTGTTGGGCGGTAAGCTCGCCAAGTATCTTGATGATCCGGAGCAGGCAGAAGAGCTGTCTAATGCTATGAAGATTGTCATTAACTCTGTATATGGACTGACCGATGCTGGATTTGCTAACGCCTTTAGGGACGAACGCAATAAGGATAACATCGTTGCTAAACGCGGAGCTCTCTTTATGGTTAACCTTAAACATGAGGTCCAGAGAAGAGGGTATACTGTATGCCATATTAAGACTGATAGTATCAAGATCCCCAATGCTGACAATGATATTATCAGATTCGTCATGGAGTATGGTAAGCTTTATGGCTACACATTTGAGCATGAAGCAACATTTGAAAGGTTCTGTCTTATTACCAAGGCCGACTACGTTGCATACGGTGAGAGCTTGGAGAACTGCCAGAAGCAGTATGGATATTTGCCGACCAAGCAGAAGAAGTATGCTGATAACTGGACAAGTACTGGTAAGCAGTTGAGCATTCCTTATGTCTTTAAGACACTGTTTAGTCATGAAGACATTGTTCTGCGTGATATGATGGAAACCATCAGCGTTACAACAGAGCTGGATCTTGACATGAACGAGAATCTTAGTGAAGGCGATCACAAGTATATCTTTGTAGGAAAGTGCGGAGCTTTCTGTCCCATCTTACCTGGTAAAGGCGGTGGAGAGCTTCTCCGTAAAAATGGAGATAAGTTTGATTCTGCTACTGGCGCCAAAGGATATAGATGGAAAGAGTATGAAGTGGTTAGAGACATGCTCAAAGAAGGAGATATTGACAGAAGCTACTATGAGGTAAAGTGCGATAAAGCACGCTTTGAAATTGGTAAGTATCTCGGGCAGGAAGTAAGAGAAGACGACAGTCATGAAGATATTATGAATCGCTTCAATCTGTTTGCAGATACTACTAAACGTTACCCAAAGATAACAACTAAATGGGAAGAAGAGTCCAAACAGACACCGCCGTGGGATGTTAAATCCGCGGCATAATTTTATATTTAGAAAAGGAGAAAACAATTATGTCTACTGTTGAAAGAAAGCGCATTGAGCCCCTCATTCTGAAAAATGTCCAGATTCCCGCCAACCGAATTAAACCTGATGGAACTGAAGTACATCCGAGAAACTTCAGCGGTATTCCGGTTCCTCCCTATAACAAGAACGGCGAACGTAATTTTACGATCATTCTGGACCCCGAGCAGGTTGATATTGATGATCTGCTTGAAAAGGGATGGAACATTCGTCAGGGTCGTGCAAGAGAGGATGATCCCGATTTTGTTCCCAACTATTATCTGCGCGTTAAAGTGAAGTTCCATGACGCAGACAGTGATCTGTCTCGTATGAATCCCAGAATCATCAAGGTTACCAGTAAAGGAGAACTGCCGCTGGATGTAAACAACGTTGGTGATCTGGATCGCGATGAGATAATTAAAGCGAACCTGATGATTACAGGGCGTTGGAACGAGAGCCAGACTTATACCGGCGTCAGTGCTTATTTGAAGAAGATGGTCGTTCGTATTAACGAAGACGACGACATGTCTGATCTGACCGAAGGTATAATGGATGATTGAGCTTTATGATCACCAAAAAGAAGTTCTGAAAAGACTTAAGTGCGGTTCTATATTATGGGCTGGAACTGGGACCGGTAAGTCTATCACAGCGTTAGCTTACTATTTCATCATGGAGTGCAATAATATGAAGAATCCAATGGATCTTCTTATTATTACTACAGCACAGAAACGCGACAAGAATGAGTGGGATGGTGAGTGTGCTAAGTTCGACTTGAGTAGTGATCCTAAGCTATGCTGGTGGAATGTAAAGGTGGAAATAGACAGTTGGAATAATATACAAAAGTACAGTGATGTTACTAATCGCTTCGTTATATTTGATGAACAGAGAGTCACGGGGAAAGGTCCGTGGGTAAACAGCTTTCTCAAAATAGCGAAGAATAATCGTTGGATATTGCTCACCGCTACACCAGGTGACAAATGGATTGAGTACATGCCAGTATTCATCGCCAATGGATTCTATAGAAACAAAACTGATTTTTATAGGCAGCACTGTATATTTTCACCTTTCACCACCTACATGAAAATAATCGGGTATAGAGACAAAAGAATACTAGAGCAACACAGAAGAGAAATTCTTGTTGGTATGCACTATGATAAGAAAACGGTTCCGCATCTTGAATACATAAATGTTCCGTATAACAAAAAGTTATATTTGAATGTACTAAATGAAAGATGGGATCCGTATGAGAATCATCCCATTCGAAATGCATCTGGATTGTGCTCTATTCTTAGGCGAATAACTAATGAAGAAAAAGAGCGATTGAACAAAGTAAAAGATATTCTAAGGTTCCATCCTAAAGCCATAATCTTTTATAATTTCGATTATGAGCTTGAAATGCTTAGAACTATTGATGGTGTTAAAGCCGAATGGAATGGCCATAAGCATGAAGACGTTCCGACAGGAAGTCGATGGGCATATTTTGTTCAATACAATGCTGGATCAGAAGGATGGAACTGTGTTACAACAGATACAGTTATATTTTTCAGTAGAAGCTATAGCTATAAAGCAATGACACAGGCTATGGGAAGAATTGATAGAATCAATACTGCATACCACGATCTCTTTTACTATTATCTTGTTAGTGATAGTGCCATAGACAAAGCTATAGGCAAGGCACTTGATGAAAAACAAGACTTTAATGAGACAGCCTTCGTTGCTTCTGAAGAGTTGTTTGCTGTTGCTTAGTCATTCGCGTGAAAAACATGCCCTATTATGGAAAGGATAAGAGATAATATGTCTTTAATTAGACATACCTTATCCTTTTTTGCGTTGCTTTTTTAAATTGTCGGAAAGGCGGCTTGATATATTGCGTAAAACAAAATTGGAGAGAGCTTATCAGGCCAAGCTGATCACTAAACTGAGAAGCTGTGACTTCGTAATAGAGGTTTTGAAGAATGATGCCGGATATATTCAGGGTTTCCCTGATCTTACAGTCGTTCTGACGAATGGCAGATGGGCACTCTTAGAATGCAAACGTGAAGAAAAAGCTAAGAAACGTCCCAATCAAGCGTATTATGTCGGCACTGCTTCAGAGTCAGGCTTCTCACGATTTATATTCCCCGAGAATGAGGAGGAAGTACTTCGTGAACTTTGTGAATACGCATCCAGAACTGATAGGTAAGCATGCCCTGCTTGGTGCTAGTAAGCACTCTTGGTTAAACTACGAAACCGATGAAAAAATAGTTCAAGCATACGTTAATTCATTTGCTGCCCCATTAGGAACGGCAGTACATGAGTTTGCAAGAAACCGAATCGAGAAGAGAATAAGAATCGAAGATGATAAAGGCTCTAGAGATGCACTGCTTGTTCATCTAATTGATAGCAAGATTCCTCTTCATGCATTTGATCTCGAATCTGTCTTCGTAAATATGATGCCGTATGTAAACGACGCAATCGGTTTTAAGATGACGCCCGAGGTTCTTTTATATTATTCAGATAACGCTTTTGGTTGGGCAGATTGTATTAACTATTCGAGGAATACTTTGAGGATTCATGATTTAAAAACCGGATCTGGGCCTGTAAGTATGGATCAGCTTATGGTCTATGCTGGCTTCTTTTATTTACAGCATAAAAGAGAGGCTAATCTTCAGAAGAGCAAAACAGAGTTGAGAATCTATAAAAACCAGGAGGTAGTAGTCCATACTCCAACCAATCACCAGATTGCTGCAGTCATGGATAAGATCATCCACGCCGACAAGGTGGTTGACAATTATTTAATGGAGGGATAAACGTATGGACGAGCGACAAATCAACTATAGTGGTTTCCTCGCACTATGTGATTTCGTTGGCGAAGAAAGTGCTAGGCACATGTTCAGAATCGATGGCGATTCGGATCTCATCACATTCTTTCATCTTGATGATGAGCGTGATGATATTTTGTGCCATTACGGAACTCCTAGACATTCTGGTAGATATCCTTGGGGCAGTGGTGAGAATCCTTATCAACGCTATGCAAACTTTAAAGGACATGTAAAGCGTATGCGTGATGAAGGTTTCAGTGATGCTGAAATCGCTAAAAGCATGAAGATGACCACTACGGTCTTTCGTGCTAAGCTCTCATATGCTGAAGACGAAATGCGAAAGCAAAGAGTCCTGCAGGCTACAAAGTTGAGAGACAAAGGATATTCTCTCCAAGCTATAGCGGATAGAATGGATTTGCCGAATGAAAGCTCTGTCAGAAGTTTACTTGACCAAAAGTCTAATCAGCGCACCAAGCAAACTGAAAACACTATTAATATGCTTAAGAAGGCTGTTGAGGACAATAAGTATGTTGACGTTGGTGGTGGCGTTGAAAAGTACCTTGGCGTAAGTAGCACGAAATTGAAGAATGCTGTTTTAATAATGGAAGAACAGGGTTATAAGACCCATAAGATCTACCAGCAACAGCAAGGAACTGGAAAAAGAACTATTATTCGCGTTCTAACAAAAGACGATGTCCCCTATGGCGAAGTTAGCAAAAATAAGGATAAATTGGCCATTCCAGAATATTATAGCGAGGATCATGGCTATACTTATGAAAAGCTGGAACCGCCAAAACCCCTAGACGCTAAGCGCATCATGATCCGATATGGAGATCAAGGTGGATCAGAAAGAGACGGAACTATTGAGCTTCGTCGCGGTGTAGATGATATTTCATTAGGAAAAGCTCTTTATGCTCAGGTTCGTATTGCTACAAAAGAGAACCCAGATGATCCTGATCCTACACACTATTTGAAAGGCATGGCATACTATTCTGATGATATGCCTCCTGGTGTAGACGTTATATTTAACACCAATAAGCCTTCAGGAACTCCGGCATTCGGTAAAAGTTCTGATTCTTCAGTATTTAAACCGATCAAAGCTGGAGCTGATCCGCATAATCCATTCGGAGCTACAATTAGGGACGATGATTCTCTTGTTAGAGCTCAACGCCATTATATTGATAAGAACGGTGAAAAGCAGCTTAGCTGTCTGAACATTGTTAACGAAGAAGGAAACTGGGGTGAATGGTCTAAGAGCCTTAGCAGTCAGTTCCTTAGTAAGCAAAGACCGAGTCTTATCAGAAGTCAGCTAAAAGAAGCTTATGATATTCGTCAAAAAGAGTTTGATGAAATCGCTTCACTCACCAATCCTACTGTAAGAAAGAAGCTGGCCGAAAGCTTTGCAGATGATTGTGATGCTGCTGCATCCCATCTTAAAGGCGCAGCCATGCCTAGGCAAAGGAATCAGGTAATCATTCCTCTTCCTGATATTAAAGAGAACGAATGCTATGCTCCAAACTATAATGATGGAGAAAAAGTCGTTCTGATAAGATATCCTCATGCTGGTCCGTTTGAAATAGCGGAACTTACAGTTAATAACAGATACGCCGAAGGCAGACGACTTCTTAAAAGAGAAGATGGAACCGATGCGCTTGATGCTATAGGTATACACCCATCTGCCGCCAAAAAGCTATCTGGTGCTGATTTTGATGGCGATACAGTTCTTGTTATTCCGAATAACGACAAAAGAATTATATCTAAAGATTCGCTTGACGAATTAAAGGATTTCAGTCCTGATTATTACCAGCTTCCAGAGAGTGCACCACCTGTAGATCAGGCTCATGGCTTCCATAAACAAAAGCAAATGGGAAGCGTATCTAATCTTATTACAGATATGACAATCAAAGGTGCGGACGAGCATGAAATTGCCAGAGCAGTTAAGCATTCCATGGTTGTCATTGATGCTGAAAAGCACCATCTTGATTGGAAACAATCTGAAATTGATAATGATATTCCAGGACTGAAAACAAAGTACCAAGGCGGACCGAAAAGTGGTGCCGCCACTCTTATATCTAGAGCTAGTAGTCCTCAAGTCGAAAAAGCTCGCCGTATAATTACAAATCCTAAGCGCATGACACCCGAACAGCGTGAAAGATATTACAACGGTGAGAAAATATATGAGCCTACTGGTCGTCAGTATAAGAAACAAAATAAGAAAGGTGAATGGGAAACACACGATAGTGTTGTTAATTCTACAAAAATGGCAGAAGCCAGAGACGCTTTCGAATTATCTTCTGGAACAATTCCAGAAACTATATATGCTAATTATGCCAATAAGTTAAAGATATTGGCAAATGAAGCAAGAAAGCTCTCCATATTTGCAGAACCATTCACGTATTCTCCTTCTGCTAAGCAGGCGTATATGAAAGAGGTCAAGAGTCTTAATGACAAGCTGTTTGAAGCTGAAATGAATAGGCCTCTTGAACGTAAAGCCCAGCTGCTTGCAAACAAATGGGTTCAAGCCGCGAAAGAAGCAGACCCAACTATGGATGCTGATGATATTAAGAAGCTTCGTGGTCGAAAGCTTACGGAAGCGAGAGCTCGCGTTGGTGCAAAGAAAACGTTGATTGAGATCACTCCTGAAGAATGGGAAGCAATTCAACATCGTGCTATCTCTAACCATACTCTTGAAAGAATTCTCAACAACACAGACATGGACAAAGTTAAAGAATACTCAATGCCTCGAGAGTCTAAAACCATGACTGCGGCAAAAGTCTCAAGAGCAAGAACGATGCTTGGTCAAGGTAAGACTACTTCAGAGGTAGCAACAGCTTTAGGTGTCTCTGTCTCTACACTCCAGCGTGCGCTATATGAGTAATAGTCATTCACATCTATAAAAAGGAAGGAGATCGTCATGTCAAGATCGATAGCACTCACGACATCAGACAATCCTTACAATCCTATTACTCAGTATGATGACTGGTATAGATTTGATGCAGTCGAGCATGACTACAGAACAGAAGGATATTTGGATAGAGTGAGTCACACAACCAATGAACTAGGAGACCAAATCTATTTAGATGACATTGAGGCAGCAATAGATGAAGCAGTTAAGTTAGACATTATCCGTTTTGCATATGAAAATATACATTATGTGAAAGTAATTTTGGA
>JAGCGE010000263.1 GCA_017649745.1 Clostridiales bacterium
AAAGTTTTTTTATCGTTCTCCCACATTAAAAGCCGCGACCCTCAGATCACGGCTTTTAACGGTTTAAAGTTAACATTCAAGAGTGGTCCGAAGACCTTAATGGACTATGAGTGAGTTAGGACTGCAACATGTCTATGGCGTTTTATTCTTGCAGTATAGTCCGTTGATTGTCTATGGCAGTTAGCCTCTGCTAACCAAGAAAGATAATATCAATATCTTATCTCTTTGTCAACAACATTATTTATCTTTGTATAGTGAATTCACATTAACGAGATCTCTCTTGACCTCATCCTTTTTCTTCGCATTCTTATCTTTCTCATATGTGATAAGTAAAGCTCTTGTTCCGATCTTAAACATCTGAGTATTTGCAGCCGGAAGTATTATCGTGCTCTTCTTCCCGCCTTCCTTTTCGACAGTGATCTTTACTCTGACTCTTTTATATGAACCGATGTTCTTCTTAGCTACGACCGTACAATCTTCTACTTTGTACATCTTCTTCCACGTCTTTTTCACGTTGCGGACAGATTCTTTAATAGCGATCACCAGAAGCACCATAAGTCCGACTATCAGTGTCTGAACAAAATACGAAGCTATAGCAAACAATATTCCCTTATGCTGAGAATAGATAACATAGTTCGCCATGAAGATAGCATATCCGCATGCAAGAAACATGAAAAGAACACATATGAATGCCAGGCATTCTCCCAGACATACGTTCCTTTTAATAAGCTTATGTTCTTGTTCTGTGGCTTCTCTCTTACTCATCTTTTTTATCTTTTATCCCTAATCGAAAAGATTATATCACAATTAATTTGTGGCAATGGTTCCGCATCAGTTGTACGCAAAAGGTTTCGCGTTGTAAAATCCGTTTATGAGGAGGTGATCTTATGGATCTTAGAGAAGCATTGAACGCCAGACATTCTGTTCGCCAGTATCAGGAAAAAGAGATCGACGAACTTACGCTCGATAAACTCGAATCTTTCATCACAGAGATCAACCTCGAGAGCGGTCTTCATATTCAGCTAGTAAAGAATGAACCGAAAGCTTTTTCGAGTACTCTTGCTCATTACGGTAACTTCGCGGGAGTAACTAATTAC
The DNA here is from genome assembly GCA_017649745.1 of Clostridiales bacterium. The sequence goes on from JAGCGE010000263.1 coordinate 1,098, forward strand.
ATTGCATTAGTCGGCAAGAAATCCGATACTCTTGAAGAAGACTGCGGTTATTATGGTCAGAAGATCGTTTTATATGCCCAGACATTAGGTCTTAACACATGCTGGGTTGCACTGACATATACTAAGGTCCCTAGCGCCTTTAAGATCTCTCAGGGAGAGAAAATAGTTATCGTTATCTCGATCGGTTATGGTGTTGATAACGGTAAGGCCAGAAGTTCCAAGACTCCTGATGACGTGAGCAATATCGAACCTGATTCACCTCAATGGTTTAAGGACGGCGTGGATGCTGCTCTTCTCGCGCCTACTGCGATCAATCAGCAAAAGTTTAAGCTCGTACTCATTGATGACAAAGTAAAGGCTAAGTCAGGTGTCGGATTTAATACCAAGATCGACCTCGGAATAGTCAAGTACAACTTCGAAGTTGGATCAGGCAAGGGACATGATATCTGGGCTTAACTTATAAGTCCTGTTTCCTTAAGTTTCTCGTAGATCGCTTTACCAAGTTTTATCTGCTGATCTGCTTCAAGATGTACTCCGTCTGCTTCGCTTGGCTCTACTATCTTTGACGCATCAAGATATTCACAATCATACATAGAAGAAAGTTTCTCATACCATGAAGGGATGTCCTTACTGATCGAGGGCGTCCTTTTAAAATCGAAACATTCATCAAGCCAAGTTCCATATGCCTTGCCTCCGAGAGTTGGAGGAGCGATAAGAAGGATCTTCATATTGCCGCCCATGCGGTATCTGTTATGCGTCTGAACCTTCTCTAGAAAGATCTGCATCTCGCCTGCGATATCCATAGCACAAAATCCGAACTTTAATTTATGGTCGTTACTTCCGAGCATGACTATCATAATATCAAGTGGGCTCTGGCTTTCTATACACGGAATAATATATTTAAGTCCGTTCTTCTCACCTTCAGCAGGATCATCGACTGCTATCGTTCTTCCGTTCTGACCTTCTTCGATAACCTTGTACTCATCACCTAGAAGCTGCTGAAGAACTCCTGTCCAACGTTCATTATCTTCCATCCTGCATCTTTTTACAGGATCATATCCCCATGTAAGAGAATCGCCAAAACAAAGTATTCTTTTTTGCATAATCAATTTCCTTCCTCATCTTCTCTGACTTGTCCTTTTGTAAAGATCAAGATGATCGTAAAGAACAATCCTCCGGCGCAGATAAGACTGATCACACCGCCGGTAATAGTATCCGCAGCCTGAACCTTTGTCGGATCATTCGGATCATAATATATCTTTATCTTCTTACCTTCGCTATAAGAACTTGAAGATGACATGCAATTAATATTTGAATACACGACTCCGTCGACCGCAAAGGTGACGTATGTATAAGTGTCCTCAGATGATCTCATTTCGATCTTTGTGATCTTAGCAGTAGTCTTTTCATAACCCATGTGGTTAAAGAAGAGCAAATATAGTCCTACAACCAAGAACATGAGTCCGACAAGTCCCAGTATAACAGACATCTTGATCTTTTCTTTCATAATAATCTATCCTCATTGATCTCATAGTGTTCTGTCTTTACTGATATTACCACATTTAAGCTCAGCCTATTATCACTTTTATGCCATAAAAAGGCCCGACGGCATTGCCATCGGGCCCGGTTGTTTATGGATCTGTTACGTCATCTTATTCAACAAGATTGATCGTACCGAATACTTCAGGATCCTGGTAACCATTACCTGTATTATCAGCCCAGCTGATAGTACCTGCACGTACACCGTCTGCTCCTGCATCATTGACCTGAAGCTCAAGACCTACTGCAGTTCCTACTTCAGGAGTGATGTCTGTCCACTTGAATGAAGCTTCGATGATATATCCGTCATCTGTAAGCTTAACAGCAGACTTCATGTTTTCTTCAAGACACTTATCTCCGTTGAATGAGAGGAAGTTCTCGTAGCTGATACGATACTGCTTATCGTCAGGCTCATATCCACCAGCCTTAGCATTATTCTCATCAATGAATACTTCGATGGAATCCTGCTCCCAAGCATTCTCATTATCCTTGTTAAGAACGGAATCCTTAACTGTGAAGATTACATAGAGATTATCTGAATCCCAGAGGAGCTTAGCAGAACCTTCGCACTTAGCACCGAGTACGATGGAAAGTGGAACATCCTTAGCATCTGCCCATGCATCATCGATCTCACCGTCTACTGTGATCGTACCCTTCTTAACTTCCATAGAAGGACGCTCGAGAGCCTTTACGTTGAAGTCGAGCTTAGAAGAATCAACGAATGCCCAGTAAGCGAGCTTAGCCTGATATCTTCCGTCGAAAAGAAGTGGGTACTGAGCAAGAAGACCATTAGCACCGCCACCAACATTGCTCTGTGACTGGAGCCATGAGTTAGGATCGATTACACCCCAAACTGTGATACCGGAGATATCGATTCCGTCTTCCTTATCAAGTGTCTTAAGAAGTTCATAGATGTTGTTCAGATATACTGCCTGTCTGTTGTACTCGTCAGGGAGCATTTCCTTTGAACCGTCGAAGCCTACGCTTGTCTTAACGTCAAGCTCTGTAAGCATAACCTTATCAACTACCTTAGCGTACTCTCTTGCGCATGTCTCGATCTGACCTACAGAAGGAGCATTAACTGTGTAGTGACCCTGCATTCCGAAACCGTCGATACGTGTTCCGTCAGCAGCCTTTACATCCTTGATGAGCTGAACGATACCTTCGCACTTCTTGAGGTTGCACTCATTGTAATCGTTATAGTAGAGCTCCAAGGAAGCAGGAGCATACTTGTTGGCAAACTTAAATGCATTGATGATGAACTCGTTGCTGCCATATACCTTCCACCAGGAAGACTTGCTGCCGTGTGTATCATCTGTAAGTTCTCCGCCTGCTTCTTCATGTGTTCTATATGTGTTTGTTGCGTCGCTGATAGCTTCGTTAACAACGTCCCAACCATAGAACATATCCTTGTACTTACTGTCTTCGCCTGTGTAGTATTCCATCATGGACTTGATGTACCACTCGAGACGCTTGTTCATCTCATCCTTGGACACATAATCCTTAGTTGCATCATAGTCTTCATGGAAGAACCATTCAGGAGTCTGTGAGTGCCATACGAGAACGTGGCCTCTTACCTTGATCTGCTTGTCAGGATTAGCTGTATTCCAAGCAAGGATCTCATCAAGGATAGCATCTGCACGTGAGTGATCAAGTACAGGTACTGTCATTGTCTCGCCGTTGAACTCAACTTCTTCAAGAGCACCTACCTCATGGTTATTGTAACCGAACATAGCATCAGGCTTAAGTTCGTTACCGATCGTGATAGCATTAAAGTGCTTCTCAACGAGCTGCATGAGATACTCATCTGAAAGCTCGGATTGAACGATAGATGTACCGCAGATAGCATCGTCTCCGATACCGTCAGCAGAAGCTACCAATGAGCAAAGATCAGGGATATCTGTCTCTACTTCGATAGGTCCTAAGTCTTCTGCTGCTTCAGGAGCAAGGATGAATCCTGTAATGTAGTAATCACCCTTAACGCAGTCACCGTTACCGTAATCAGTACCCTGCTCGATAACACGGATAACAGCCTTATCAAGGCTTCCGCTCCAGCTTGGTGTGAATGTTCCAGCGAATCTTGTCCATACACCAGGCTCGAGCTGCTGACTGCATGTTCCCGAGATCTCTGATGAATAAGATCCGAGATAATTTGTCTGACCGTCGACAGTCATGTAAGGTGCGAAATCGATCTGTCTCTGATCAGCTGGAGCTCCGTCGTAATCCATTGAAAGCTTCGCATAGAATTCGAAGTTATAAGTAACTCCGCTCTGAAGATCATTCGTGACATCCTGTGCGAAACAGTCATAAGGAGAAGCTGATGAAGGATCTCTGTCGATAACACCATAGTTATCGTATCCTTCCTTGAGCTCAGCTGCATCGTTTCCTGCACTGATCGTCGATGAACCGCATTCGATGGACCACACACTCACATCCGCATCGTCGAACTTGCCGTTCTTGATGATGTTTCCCTCATCGCTGATAGTGCTTGTTGATACCGGCATCGTCCAACCGCCTGATGTCGTCTCGGTCACTTCAGCAGATGATTCTGTTGCCTGGGTGGAATCTGTGTCTGATGTCTCATCAGTCGTCTTATTGCATCCGAACATGGAAAGAGCCATAACGGAAGCAAGTGTCACACCCGCAACACTTCTGAAAACCTTTTTCATACTAACCTCCAAATTCTTTTTCTGCGTTTTCCGCAGTATGATATATAAAATATAGCCTTTTTCTGTGCATAAAAAATACCGACAAACTCTAGCAATTTTACTGTCGTATATGCTTTTTGTCGGTATTTATAAAATTGGTTTTACATCTGATGTCTTACGGTCTTATACTCATCGCCGTCTCTAAAGTACGGACAATCTTTAGTTCCCTTGTACATCATCCGTTCGATGTCGTCTTCGTCTATATTGGCGTCGCAGACATATTCTCCCGTGAAGTCATCATAGTTATAGAAAACACAATAATCGCACTTAGCCATCAGAGCATATTCTCTCCCTGACCCATTACTGTGATATCTACGCAAGTAGCATCAGCAAGTGAGAACATCATCATCTTGTTGCCTGTCTGCTCGTTATAGATCTGTCTTAAGTGAGGTGCAGCTTCTAGTGCAGCTTCAGCATACTTTGGATCTGTCTCGAAAACAGCCTTACCTGTATATCTCATCCAATGTCCGTTAGGCTTGCTCGCTACGATCTCTACCTTAGGATTCTTTACCATCTGCTTATATACATCTTTAAAATCGCCTACACCGAACAGTTCCTTTCCGTCCATTTCCATATGAAGTCCGAGAGGTCTGAGCTTAGGCTGATCACCGTCAACTGTTGCAAGGAAGAATACTCCAGCCGCATTCAAAAATTCATTAATCTTACTCATTGATCGTCATCTCCTTTTCGAAAAAAATAAGTACTCTTATGATAACACAAACACCCACATCGTTAACACACAAGCCCGTTTTAGTATGATAAAATGTTTTTACTTTTATATTAGTATGAGGTGTTGAATATGAAGACAACTACAAGAAACAGGATCTCATGTCTGACACTTACCTTGATCATGATCTTGAGCATCTTCGCTTTTTCTGCTCCAAAGGTTCAGGCAGCAGGCAACGTTGATGACTTCGTGACAAGATGCTACAAAGTGGCATTCGGCAGAGATCCGGATCAGGGAGGTTTCGACTATTGGAAAAGTCAGATCACAGAAGGAAAACTAGATGGTTCAGCTGTTGTCAATCTCTTTATCTTCAGCGATGAATATAAAGCAAAGAACACTGACAACAAGCAATACATCAATGACCTTTACACCATGTTCATGGGACGCGAGGCAGATACGAGCGGCTATGATTTCTGGTGTAAGGAAATGGATAACGGCAGTTCAAGAGAAGCTGTATTTGCAGGCTTTGCAAACTCACCGGAATTCTATGACATCTGTAGCGGCTGCGGAATAACAGCCGGTTATTTCACGAACGAATATCCTCTCGGTCAGGTCAATAATGTCAACCTCTTCGTAGAAAGACTTTATAAGGTCTGTCTCGGACGTGTCGGTGACAAAGACGGTCAGGCATACTGGGTAAACGGTCTTCTTAAAGGTGAGCTTCAGGGTGTAGCCTGTGCAGCTAACTTCATAAGAAGTAAGGAATATAAGGATAAGAATCTTTGCGAGGCCGAATACATCAAGAATCTCTACATCGCGATGATGGGTCGTGAATTTGATAAGGGCGGTCTTGCTTACTGGCTTTCAATGTCAGATAACGGATTAAGCAACGACGGAATCCTCTTAGGCTTTGCTCTTTCAGCAGAGTTCAAGGGCATCTGCGATACATACGGTATCGTTCAGGGAACTTTCGTTACAGATAAAAAAGCTCCTATAAGCAATCTTACTGCTTCCTATTATGAATATGATTCAAACAACAAACTTGCTAGAACTGTATGCCCGTTTGCTGACGGAAGCGGAGTAGAGACATACATCCCTACATATGACGGTAATGGTTTCATTATCAGGGAAGATTGTAAAGAAGGCGCTATGTGGAGCACCAGAGAAAACAATTCTATCGGAAGACCAGTCAAGATCACAGGATATTTTAACGACAATATAAAGTCATACGAAGAAATATTAACTTACAATTCCGATAATCTTCTAACTTCATCAGAAGAAACCGTCTATTTTGAAGGACAGATCTATACCGTTAACACATCCAAATATGATGAGAATGAGAAACGCATCGATTCAACATGTGTTTACTATGAAAACAACAAACCTACGGACAAGAAATACGTGATCAATTACTTCGACGGATATGCAATGAACGGAGCGATGTATGAGGGCGGAAAGATCGTAGAAGCTGATTCATACTATCCTTATACAAATCGTGTTAAAGAGAATCAGGTCTATGATGCAAACGGCGATCTCATCTGCAAGAATCTCTATAATGAAGACGGTTCCAGAAAGAAGACATACAAGTATCAAAGCGAGAAGCTGTGTCAGGAAGAGACTTATTTCGGTAATGAAATGAGAACAGACTATTATGATGAATCCGGAAAAGCAACCGCATTCAGTATTACTACATTTGATTCTGAGAATAGGGTCGTAAGATACGAAGTTTATACTGCTGATGGTATACCGACAAGCACTTCGACAACAGAGTATCCGTCTTTGAATGTTTCAAAGACCAGATACTATGATGATAAGGACAATCTGACATCAATAAGTGTTATAACAACAAATGATGCTGCTCAGATCATCAAGGAAGAAGTCTATGACAGCAATGAAAAACTCAAAACAGTATTCACATACGAATACGATTCTGAAGGTCATCTTATTAAACAAGAACAAAAAGATTATTGATCAGAATAAGTAGCATTATAAGGGAGTATCTCAGGAACCTTGAGATACTCCCTTTCTTTTTCTCTCACAATGATATAATGACAATGTTAGGTGTTGGAATGATCTATTGAGGAATATGTTATGAAGCTACGAAGGAAACTCTTTTCCAGCAAGGATCCCTACGACTGTACAAAGTCGCAGCTTTTTCTGGATGCTTGTAAAGAAAATTACGATCACCTGATCACTCATTGCAATGACTATAAAAAGATCTCCGACGGACTTGATGTCCATTCTTCAGAAGACATAAAAAGAGTTGAAGATATCCCTGTCATCCCTACACTTCTCATGAAGCAGCATGACTTCAGATCGGGTCGTTATATGATCATGGCTACGTCATCCGGAACGAGCGGTAACATGAGCCATATCAGATTTGAATTCGGTGCTCTTTGGGCGGCTCTTAAGATGTCATTAAAAGTCACTAAATATCACGGTATCCTTTCCATGAAACCGTGCCGTTACATAGTCATGGGTTATAAGCCTCACCGCTCGAACAAGACAGCTGTTGCAAAGACTGCTTATCTTACAACTTTCCTGGCTCCGGCGATCAGCCGTAAGTTCATCTTGAAGCATACTTCCGACGGTTATAAACCGGACTTCGACAGCATCATCAATGCACTTAAGAAATATGAAAAAGGCAAAGCGCCCGTTCGTTTCATGGGGTTTCCATCATACACATTCTTCCTGTTCAGGATACTAGAAGAAAGAGGTCTTTCCTTTAAGCTTCCTGAAGGTTCCAAGATCATGTTAGGCGGAGGCTGGAAGCAGTTCTACCGCGAAGCAGCAGACAAAGATACATTCTATAAACTTGCATATAAGACTCTGGGAATAAAAGAAGAAAACATCGTTGAATTCTTTGGAGCAGTCGAGCATCCGATACTTTACGTCGCCTGCCCAGGTCACCATTTCCATGTGCCTGTCTACAGTAAAGTTGTAATAAGAGACCCTGATACTTTAGAGCCTCTCGAAAACGGTAAGACGGGTCTTGTTAATCTCATCTCGCCTTTATGTAAAGCTACACCGATACTATCGATCATGACTGATGATCTTGGAATATTGCATGACGGATCTACATGTTCATGCGGCGTTAAATCTCCGTACTTGGAGATCATCGGCCGCGTAGCTCCTGATGACATCAAGACATGTGCGGCAGGTGCAGCCGACATCCTGAAAGGAGTGAAAGTATGATCCTTTTCGACGGAAAGACATATGAGAGTTCTGAACAGGACAGGCTCCTTAACGAACTTGAATCACGCATTCCTGATATCCTCTCAACCAAGACATTGGATCCTGAAGTCGTTATCGATGCTGTAGACAAGCTAAGGATCGATACGATCGCTGGAAAGTTCGATGATCTGTTGGCGGAATTTCCTAAGGACATGGCAGAAGATTATAAGGCTCAGGCTCTTGTTCTTTTATCCAAAGAACACCTTCATAAAAAACTGCAGACTGAACTTGGAAATACTGAAGAATATGTAACTGATCATATTGAAGGGTTTTCGAGGATAAGAGTTAAAAAGGCTCCTTTAGGAGTATTGTTTCATATCTCTGCAGGCAACATGGATTTCCTCCCAGCTTACTCTCTTGCCGAGGGTCTTCTTACAGGAAACATCAACATCTTGAAACTACCTTCAGCTGATAACGGCTTGTCATTAAAGCTTATCATGCAGCTTATCGAATACCGTCCTGAACTTAAGGATTTCATCTATGTTTTCGATACAGCTTCAAGCGATATCCAAGGCATGCGCAAGATGGCCGAGTT
>JAGCGE010000264.1 GCA_017649745.1 Clostridiales bacterium
GACTTAGTCGTTGAATTGAACGGTAATGAAGATTATTACATCTATGTTGATCCTCATCAATATGCCAGGGACTTTTCACTTTACTGTGAATACGATTATGAGATCGAACTCAAGGTAAAAAGAAAAGCTGATTCCGATTATAAGTTAATGCACAGCAGTTTTATGAGTTCTTTCAGTTATACCTATAATGAACTTTGTGATACATATGAACTGGATGATTCTGACATTGCAAAGGCAGATCTTGTCATAGGCAGTCTTCCAAGCGGAATGAAGCTAAATTACGAATGGTATAAGACCGCGGGAATGAATCTCGAAAGTGTAGGTTCTCCAAACTCCCCGATCACTATACAAAATTCTCTTTTCTCAAATGTAGGCTATAAGTGTTTGATAAAGAGCACTGACGGTAAGTTCAGCGATGAACTCTATTTCAAAGTGAATACATTGAATACATATACTTTCCTTGACGGAAGCAAGTGGGCGTACGGCGCTTTCGCCTATAAGCCGGGTGAAGACCGCACTATAACTTTCCCGGAAACCATATACAATGGCAATGCTAATGATAAAACATCGTATTCCTTCTATGATTATTATTATGCATCCTATGCTAACGTTCAGGGAGATGGACCTACTGTTAATATTCCCAATAGTTGGAGCGGTACATTAATATTCGCCGATGCTTACAGAGGATACAATAACAGGTTGAGAGCCTTCTATTTGAGTTTTGTTTTCGATGATGGCGCCGGAATAAAAGCCGAAACCGGCAAAACATACCAAATGAACAGGCAAAGTTTTACCGGGGATTACAGACAGGTTATCTACAGATTTACACCTGAAACGTCCGGCACGTACAGATTCAATACTTCAAACGTGAAGTACGGGTATTCCATCTGCGCGATATTTGATTCGGACCGTAAGGCCATCGCTACTACTCTCGGTGACTATATCGAAAACGAGACTTCGTATGGCTACAACCAGACATTTGATATCAATGTTGAACTTACGGGAGGCAAGACCTACTACATTGCTATCCCTGCAGGATACTCAGACCTTTCATGCGATTTCAGCATCTCTTTGGTATCAACCTCGTCAAGCCCGTCTAATCCGTCTAATCCGTCAAATCCGTCAAATCCGAGTAATCCATCTGTTCCTTCAACAACAGGAGGTGGATTTGAAGACTTCGTCGAGAGACTTTACACAGTTGCACTTAACCGTGCATCCGAACCTGAAGGAAAAGCCTTCTGGTGTGAGCATGTTGGTAACGGAGATCTTAACGGTGCACAGTGCGCTAATGAGTTCCTCTTAAGTAAAGAGTTCAAGGACAGAAACTTAGGTAACGAAGAATTCCTTAAGGTCTTGTACAAGACTTTCTTTGACAGAGATGCGGCAGATGATCCGGATGGATTTAACTTCTGGATGAATTGTCTCAAGACACAGGGAAGAGATTCAGTTGTTGATTGTTTCATCAACTCTGAAGAATGGTGCAACGTATGTGCATCTTATGGTGTTAAGTCAGGAGCTACAAGAGCTAAGGCAACGATCGCATCTAAGAATGCTACGGCATTCGCAACAAGACTATACACCGAGTGTCTCGGAAGAGATCCGGAAGAGGGCGGACTTAAGTTCTGGAGCTTGGGACTTACAAATCTCGAGCTTACAGGTAAGCAGGCAGCTCATGAGTTCTTCTTCTCTAAGGAGTTCAGCGACTTTAATCTTGATAACAAGGGACTTCTGACAAGAATGTATAAGACATTCATGGGTCGTGAACCTGATGATGACGGCATGAACTACTGGCTTAAAGAGATGAGCAACGGAATGACCAAAGAACAGGTCTTTGAATGTTTCGTTAACTCCGAAGAGTTCACGCAGATCTGTAAGGATTACGCGATAGACAGAGGATAAATAAAAGGAGAATTGAGAAGGGTTATGTTTTCGAGAAATAGATTTATAAGGACAATCGCATCAGTTCTTATCATATTGATGTGTATGGTGATGGTACCGTTCGCTACGAGTGATAAGGTAAGAGCTGATGGACCTGATAAGGAATTTTATAGTTCAGCGCATGTATATGATCGTAAAACGATATATGCGGGTAAAGATTCAAGAACATTTTTGTTCTTAACAGAAAATACCATGATGTACAGGTTCCACATGGACGAGTTCTCGAGAGAGCACGGATATGGTGACTCGGCGACTATAGCTGTATATGATACGAACTCTAAACTGATAAAATCCAGTAATGAACCTGACATAACCGTCGAGTTGAAGGGCAACACAGAATATTTTGTTGTTGTCTCCGGAGCAAAGCCGGGAGCTGAGATCTTTTTCGAGTATAACTTTAGGCTCAAGGCGGAAAAGAAGGAGCAGGGGGATGACAAGTACACTACAATGCCGCGCTCAGCATATTTCTGGAGCACGATATATAAAGGAGGAAGTTGGGACTCTTAC
>JAGCGE010000265.1 GCA_017649745.1 Clostridiales bacterium
CGATTGCTCGGCGGTTTTCTTTTCTGTTGCACTTTCCTTAAAGTTACCTTCACCGGGCGTTACCCGGCACCCTTGTCCTATGGAGCCCGGACTTTCCTCATTCACCTGCTTTCGCATATGGTGCCCGCGATTGTCTGAGCCTACCTTTGAAAACATAATAATTATATAAATAAAATATAGATTATAGCAATGTTGTTTCATTGCCAAAATCAACAAAAATAGGAAGATCAGGGAACTGTTCCTCAAGCACAGTCTTTAACCTTGGAAGATAGACACGTTCTGATGCATTATGACCACAAATAAGAACAGCAATCCCAAGCTCATTTAAAAGGACCATGTGATGATGTTTCATCTCACCTGTTACTACAAGATCTGCACCACTGTTCTTGATCGCTTCGATATTATCTTCATCGAAAGAACCACCCTGGCAGAATGCCTTATTAACCTCAGTATCAGGTGAACTGATCGTTATCGTTCCGCTACAATCAAGTCCTTCTATGATCTTTTTCGAAAACTCTTTAACAGTTGTCTTCTCAACATCAAAGCAAACACCTATGGTAGCTTCTCTAAGCTTATATGCATCTTCTCCGCCAAGTCTTTTTGCTATTTCAAGATTGCCGAATTCATCTGTGCAATCAAGCTGAGTATGACAAGCATATAATGCAATATCATTTTTGATAAGAGCAGTTAAAATCGCTCCTGTTGCATTATCAGAACTGACATTATCAATACCGCCAAAGATCAACGGATGATGGGCGATGATGATATTAGCTCCGTTCTTTATCGCTGTCTTAACTGCATCAGAAGTACAGTCCAATGTTAATTGAACGCCCTTTAATTCGCTATCTGATGATCCTGCCAATAGACCGGGATTATCGTATTCCATAGCATTTTCGAGCGGGAAAAGCTTCTCCAGATAATTAGATAAGTCAGAAACCTTATAAGACATGTCGTTCCTCCAATACTTTACGAAGTTCAGGATTACCTCTGCTCCTAAGCTTATATACCTCATCAAGATGATCATGGAACTTCTTTATCTCAGGTTTTTCAGATCTGAGAAGAACAGGACCGTAATACTTCTCTTCAGGAGTAAGAGAAGTAACTTCACCTGTATATGAAGTCATAATCAACTGATAAAAAAGATCTCTATCGATAGTTGCTGTTTCAGAATTGATACTAAATCCATTGCTGACCAGATAAACACGAAGTTCATCAGATGTCTTCTGCGGTTGAAGAACAAAGTCGACCTCTTTAAGAATGTCCTTAGATGTACGAGAGATAACTTCAGACATTACACTCATGATCGTATTACCGCCTAATCCTGCCATTACGACAGTATCATTAGGCTTAAGATCAATGCCGACTAGTCCGTCAGTGCAATATACCTCATAACTTCCAGAAAGATTATGACCTTTAAGGCATTTGTCTGTCCTCTCGGCAGGAAGCTTATGGATATCTGTACAGATACAAAACGGCGTAATGGAATTCTTAAGACAAGACAGAGCAAGAAGACCATGATCAGATCCGACATCGATCACACGACCTTTGGAAGCTTTTGTCCTGTCTATGGAGTCATAGACCATCTGAAGCCTTATAGAAAGCGGATCTATCAAAGGTTCTCCTCCTTCTTCTTTATATATTCAAGACCTTTATCGATCTTCCTAAGTGCCTCGAAAAGCTTGGTCCTCTCATTCTCCTCAGGAACATTATCAAGCCTTTTAACGATATAAAGCTTCTTTTGCATGAGCATCTCTTTCCTAAGCTTACAAAGACGTATCAGATACTCACCGCTAAGTCTTGTAACACCAAGATTCAACGGAAGCTTCTCAGATTCCTTAAGATAGACAATCTCAGCTTTTTCTCCATTGATAAGATACTTGCCAAGTTCTCCTATCAAAGCTGCTTCATTAATTCCCTTAGGCGAGAAATGTGTAAGCATATATTCGACGATAAGTTGCATGTTCTTACCGTAGAAATCAGCAGGTCTTACTATATCCAGAGGATCGATTATATTAGGATCAAGTAATGCATCCTTAAGGATTACAGCATAACAGATAACTTCCAATTCAAGTTCTGTCGCATAATCATCAGGTATACCCTTCTTTTTCTCACTTGAGACCTTACGTCTCTCAAGTTCTTCTTTATTATCTTTGTCGATCGTCCTTATCGACAGCTTATTCTCGTTCTCATTCTCGCTATTCTCGAGTTCTTCCATCCTTTTAACAAGAACTTCAGGAGTAGCCTTAAGATACAGATTAGCTTCAGATGCAAATCTGTAACGCTTGATCTCGTCATTTATCCAGGAACCGTAAAGTATGACCTTATCCTGGTAAGAAGCAAGGTCGAGTTTATTATCCTTAAAGCAATCATTATATGCTCTATCGAAAAGATAATCCTCAACTGACTTAGCAGCATTAACTATCCTTCCGAACGCTTCTGCTCCATGCTCCTTGATATATCCGTCAGGATCTTTACCATCAGGAACACATGCGATCTTGATCTTTATCTTAAGACCTGACATACGCCTTAAATACTTAAACATCATCTCGATAGCTCTTATAGCTGCGTTCTGTCCAGCGTTATCAGAATCGAAGAAGAATACTACTTCTTCAGCATACTTAGAAACAAGCTTCAATTGAGAGTCAGTAAAAGCAGTTCCAAGCGAAGCAACAACGTTCTTGATACCGGCTTGATGCATGGCAATAGCATCCATATAACCTTCAACAATGATCAACTGCTTAGATCTGACTGTTCTTGCGAAATTAAGAGCATAAAGATGATCCTGCTTCTTATAAACAACAGATTCAGGAGAATTGATATACTTAGGCTTCTCATCTCCCATAGCACGTCCACCGAAAGCGATGATCGTACCGTATGCATCAAATATCGGAAACATCAGCCTGCCTCTGAAAAGATCATAAAGTCTGCCATTTTTCTGAGATATGGTAAAAAGACCTGAATCCTTCATCTCATCATCTGTGTAACCTTTAAGATTCAGATGCTTATATAGTGAATCATAAGAATCAAGAGAATATCCGATTCCGAAATTCTTAAGAGTAGCATTACTTAATTGCCTTGAAGCAGCATAATCCCTAGCCTTCTTGCCTTGATCACCATTAAAGTTCAAATAGAAGAATCTAGCTGCTTCAGTAAGGAGCTTATAAACTCTTTCTCTATGCTTCTTGTTGTTCTCATTCTTATCGTACGAATTATCTTCAGGAACCTCGACACCATATTCCTTACCAAGGAATCTTACTGCTTCAGGAAAAGACATTCTCTCCATCTCCATAATAAAGCCGATACTGTTACCACCCTTATTACAGCCGAAACATCGATAGATATTCTTCGTAAGAGATATCGAAAAAGACGGAGATTTCTCAGAATGGAAAGGACAAAGGCCAAACATATTTTGTCCTGTACGCTTGGTAAAAGATACATACTTACCGACAACGGATTGGATATCCGCTTTATCAAGTATCTCTTGTATTACTTCATCAGGTATATGGCCCATACTACTATCCTTACTTTTTAAATAGTATAACACATAACAAAAAAAGAACCGTCCCATTAGACGGTCCTTTCAAAATATTTATTCTTCGTCTTTAACTTTCAGCTTTTTCTTCTTTTCCTTAGCCTTATCAACTGCGGACTTTTCTGCCTTAGCTTCTGTCTCAGGCTTAACAACAGTGCTGATAGCTGACTTCTGGAAAGTAATGAGTGTATTAGCAAGTGAAGTTGAGATCGTGATCTCATCATCCTTGATGTTAGCAACTCTTCCGACGATTCCGCCGATAGTAACAACCGGATCGCCAACTCTGAGCTTCTCCATCTGCTCTTTATGCTCTTTTTCCTTCTTCTTCTGAGGACGCATTACTGCGAAGTACATGATAGCAAGAAGACCAACTATCATAATAATAGTCATGATGATCTGAGAAGAATCATAAGCCTGCATCTGAGCAGGATCTGCGTCCAAAATCACTTTGTCAATAAACATTAAACAAAAAACCTCCAATTATAATTCGATCATATCAGTCATGTCATAAAGACCGCAGCCTTTACCAATAAGGTATTTAGAAGCTGCAATTGCACCTCTGGCAAATACGTCTCTTGTCTGTGCGGAATGAGATATCTTAAGGATCTCTTCATTTCCGATAAACATTGCTTCATGTTCACCAACGATATTACCGCCTCTGATCGAACTGATTCCGATCTCAGTAGTCTCACGCTTCTTCTTAACAGACTGTCTGTCATAAACGTATGTAACTTCACCATCGATTGAATCCTTAATAGCATCAGCTATCATAAGAGCAGTTCCGGATGGTGCATCAAGTTTTCTATTATGATGAGCCTCAACGATCTCGATATCATATCCTGGATACAAAAGCTTTGTTACCTTACGGCAAAGAGCAACCATGATATTCATTCCAAGGCTCATATTAGCTGACTTAAAGATAGCGATCTTCTTACTTGCCTCATCAATAAGCTTGAGATGATCTTCTGTAAGACCTGTTGTGCAGCAAACAATAGGCTTATTCCTGTTAACTGCAAACTCGATGATACCAGGGATGCAGGAAAAGTGAGAAAAATCGATAATTACATCGAAATCAACATCTACTTTGTTAGCATCAGAGAAGACCGGAAAATCCAATCCTGCAGTATTATCAGAAATATCTACACCGCAAGTGATCTCTGCGTCAGGATCATTTTTGCACATGTTGGCTATTACACGACCCATATAGCCGCAACAACCATTCATAAGAATACGGACCATCAGTTATTACCTCCGTTCAAGAAAGCATTGATATGAGAAAGATCATACTTAGAAAGAACATCAGTCATGAACTTCTTATTCTTCTCGCTCATCTCGCACAATGGAAGTCTGCACTTACCTGTGCCGAATCCCAAGTACTCAACAGCTTCCTTAACAGGAATTGGGTTAACCTCACAGAACATAGCTTTAACAAGCGGGATCACCTCGATCTGAAGCTCTTGTGCTCTCTTAAGATCACCATTCTTATATGAATGAACCATCTCAGACATCTTAGCTGGCAAAATATTAGCTACAACAGAAATAACACCCTTACCGCCAAGTGAGAGCAATGGTACTACGAGTGCATCCTCACCGGAATAGAAATCATATCTGTCACCACAGAGACTAAGTATCTCAGGAACCTGACTAAGGTTGCATTCCTTGATCGCTTGGATATTATCGATCTCTGCAAGTCTGTAAAGAACCTCAGGTGAGATATTAACGTTAGTCCATGAAGGAACATTGTAAAGGATAACAGGAGCATCGCAGCTCTCAGCCATTACCTTAAAATGTCTGTAAAGACCTTCAGGTGTGCACTTGTTGTAATATGGTGTAACGATCAATGTAGCATCAGCTCCTACCTCGCAAGCCCTCTTTGTAAGTCTTGCACCATGAGCTGTGTCATTAGATCCTGTACCTGCGATAACTGGTACTCTGTGAGCTAC
The DNA here is from genome assembly GCA_017649745.1 of Clostridiales bacterium. The sequence goes on from JAGCGE010000265.1 coordinate 5,476, forward strand.
TGCATCTACTACACACTTGATCGTATCGATATGTTCATCATCAGGCATTGTAGAAGCTTCACCTGTGGATCCGCAAACTACGATGGCATCTGTACCGTTCTGAAGGTGAAAATCAACAAGCTGTTCAAGCTTCTTAAAATTCACACCTCCTTCACTCGTGAAAGGTGTAACGATAGCTACAGCAGAGCCTTCGAAAATTGGCTTTTTCATTGTATTTTCCTCCTTCTTTAAATAATAATTCGTTAAATTTTAGCATTATGAATAAAGAATATCAATGTTGAAAATGTGTATAATTAATAAGATTAATAATATAGAGGCATATATGAAGACCAGTGATTTTTTCTATGATCTCCCTGAAGAGTTGATCGCACAACACCCACTTGAAGACAGATCTTCTTCAAGACTAATGGTTTTAGATAAAAAGACAGGCAAGACTTTGAACAAGAGCTTCAAGGATCTTCCATCTTTTCTGAGAAAAGGTGATGTTCTTGTATTGAATAATACAAGAGTAATTCCAGCTAGATTGATTGGTTCCAGATCAGATACCGGCTCACCTGTCGAGATCCTTCTTTTGAAAAGACTAGACGAAAAAAGATGGGAATGTATCGTTAGACCTGGTAAGAAAGTCAAGGTCGGCAGAAGATTCACCTTCATCGAAAATGAACTCGAAGCTGAATGCGAAGAGATCCTTGATACAGGAAACAGGATCGTAAGATTCGATTTTAACGGAATATGGGAAGAAGTACTGGATAAGGCCGGAACTATGCCGTTGCCTCCATATATTCACGAGAAACTTGAAGATAAAGAACGCTATCAGACTGTTTACTCCAAGACACCAGGATCAGCTGCTGCACCGACTGCGGGACTTCATTTCACAAAACAACTTCTTGAAGACCTTAAGAGCAGCGGAATTGAGATCGTAGAAGTAACTTTGCACGTTGGTCTTGGTACTTTTAGACCTGTTAAAGTTGAAGACGTAACCAAACATGAAATGCATTCAGAATGGTTCCAGTTTGATAAGGAAGCTTCTGATACAATTAGAAAAGCAAGACAAGAAGGACGTCGTATCATATCTGTAGGAACTACATCAACAAGAGTTCTTGAAACAGTTGCTTCAAGAGATCCTGAGATGATGCCATGTTCAGGAGATACGAACATATTCATTTACCCTGGATATGAATTTAAGTGTATCGATTCACTTATCACTAATTTCCATCTTCCTGAATCGACACTGATCATGCTTGTTTCTGCTCTTGCAGGAAAAGAGAATGTCCTTAACGCGTATAAGAAAGCAGTTGAAGAAAGATACAGATTCTTCAGTTTTGGAGATGCAATGTTCATCACAGACATTAAGGAGGAACAATGAGTAAATACCCTATCACCTACGAGCACATACACACATGTAAACAAAGCGGTGCAAGACTCGGAATAATACATACACCACATGGTGATATCGAAACTCCAGTATTCATGCCTGTAGGAACTCAGGCTACAGTTAAAGGAATGAGCCCTGACGAGATCGACTCCATGGGAGCTAAGATCATTCTCTCTAACACATATCATCTCTGGATGAGACCTGGATCTGAACTTATCGAAAAAGCAGGAGGACTTCACAGCTTCATGAACTGGAAACACGCTGTATTAACTGACAGCGGCGGATTCCAGGTATTCTCACTTGCTAAGCCTAAGGACATCATCGAAGAAGGCGTTAAGTTCAGTTCTCACATTGACGGTTCCAAGCATATTCTCACACCTGAAAAGTCGATTAAGATCCAAAACGAACTTGGTGCTGATATCATCATGGCTTTCGATGAGTGCTGCCCTTACCCGTCTACATATAAGTACGCTAAGAATTCTCTAGAGAGAACAACAAGATGGCTCGACAGATGTATCGAATCACACAGGAGACCTGAAGATCAGGCTCTTTTCGGAATCATACAGGGTAACATGTATGAAGATCTTCGTGTCGAAAGCGCTAAGCAGATCTGTTCCAGAGATCTTCCGGGTTATGCTATCGGCGGTCTTTCCGTTGGTGAACCTGGTGAAATGATGTATAAGATGCTCGACGTAACAGTTCCGTTGATGCCTGAAGATAAGCCAAGATATCTTATGGGTGTTGGTTCACCTGACTATCTTATTGAAGGTGCCATCAGAGGAATCGATATGTTCGACTGCGTACTTCCTTCAAGAATGGGAAGACACGGAACAGTACTCACTTCTCAGGGACGAGTTATCGCAAGAGATAAGAAGTATGCTGAACTTTTCGAACCACTTGATCCTGAGTGTGACTGTTATGCTTGTAAGAACTATACGAAAGCATATATTAGACACCTTCTCAAAGCTAAGGAAATGTTCGGGCAAAGACTTTGCACATGGCATAACATTGCATTCTTGCTTAATCTTATGGAAGACGTACGTGAAGCTATCAGAAACGATGCATTGCTCGACTTCAGAGATGAGTTCTTCGCCAAGTACTACGGCAAGTGATCACGCAAGTTTAATATTCTCGGTATTTCTGACTATAAAGGTGACGGCTGAAAGGTTGTCACCTTTTAACATGGTACGATCTGAGATCCTGCTAATAAGGAAATCCATCCATTCTTCAGCACTTATCGATGACAGAGCATCAGCAAGGATAGCATCACTCGAAAGATACTTAAAGAAGCGATCTGTTCCACAGATGATCCTGTCTTCATTATTGATCTTAGAAAGACCATTTGTTATCTGCTTAATATCACCATCATGAACGATAAAGACCTTGATAGCGCCGTGCTGTTCTGTTTCTATCTCATCATCAGTGATCCTTATGACTGTGTATTCATCACCATATTTAACTAACTTAGAGATGAGATAAGTAATATCATCAAATGACATATTCTCAAAGTCATTCTTAAGTATCCTGTTAACTGCTAAAGATACTCTTCTACACATATCCTTATCGCCGTTGCCGTTAACAACAACTGCTACAGTGAACGAACCGAATCCGACAAATACTTCATCATCGTATTCTTCCAACCCGCCTTTATGTGTAAAAGTGTATGTCTCGATCATTGTCTTTCCTCAAAAATTATATTTATTCAACTTAATAACTATTCCGGAATAATTATCCTGTCTCGGGAGGTTCTTGTGTCTTACAGTAAGTTTAATATTCTCAGCTGTCTTCCTAGCATTAACACCCATTAACGGCATCATCGAATTAAGAGAAATCGCATCAGTAACACCGTCTGAGCATACGATGATAACATCGTTGTCGATGAGCTTCATCGGTTCTCTCGTATAGTTTACTCGAATATTATTGTTTCCAATAAAATCAACAAGAGCTCTTCCCTTTTTATTTATGTAAGCATCCTCTGTAGTCTTTCCTTCGATTATCAGATTCTTTATCAATATCTTCGAGTAGTTCTGCTTCGGATTAAGTACCGTACAAACCCCTTTTCGCATGATAATGATATCGCTGTCACCTACACTGTAAAAGTGCATCTTATCCTGAAATATATGCACGAGAACAAGCGTTGCTCCGCCTTTTCGAGAATACTTTTCGAAAACCCTGTTAGAGATCTTGGATATCTTCTCAGCCGTTGCTTCGCAATTATAGAAATTGACCGGATACATCTTCTCTATCTCATCTACAACAAATTTAGAGATCTCTGATCCGAACTTAAGTCCTCCCATTCCGTCAGATACACAGGCAAAGATTCCATAATCTACATAATCATCAAGATGAGAGATATATAATGAATCCTCTTGCCTTTCCCTATTGCCTTTCTCATAAAAATACGCAACATCAGCAAACAAAGGAAGATCATCATTATGCTTATCATTGAGCTTAGCAGTTCTGATGAGTTGTACCAAAAGCGAAATGATCCAGATTATCGAGAGGACAACAAGAATTATAAGCAGTCCTAATACATATAATGCGATCTTGGATTGTGACGATAATACCGAAAAATCCACGAAGAACTCCTTACATTAAAAAATCAATTTTCGTTAACACCCTCGTTATCAGTATACTCTTTATTCTCCGATTCGTCATTTTTAGGAACTACATAAGTATTTACCAATTCGTTTGTGAAAAACGAGATCATATACTGACAGAATACAAAAGCCAGTGTGAAGTAATATACAACTGCAATCGCATAGGCAATATACGTCGTAGTAAAGAGAAGAACACAAGGAACGACAACAAGAAGTACAACTTCAAGTAAGATAAGTCCTAAACAAGGAAAGAATTTGATAATGAAGAAAATGACAGCATTCTTATATATCTTCTTTAAAGGAAGATCCAAAGTCGCGATCATATAGTGAACCATGTTATTGATGAGAAGAAGGAAACACAAAATGACCACAAAGAAAACCGATATAGCGGTTCCTGCTCTTCCAAAATGATTGGCATAGAAAGAAATACCGAACATTAAGATCGCAGTAAGGAACCAAGTAATAAGCATCGTTACCAATGATTTCTTCCAATTCTCTTTTACTCCGTCCTTAAAATCCGACCATACATAAGTACCGTTACCGCGAGCAACATTCCTGTAAATTGTTGTAAAACCTGACTGGAAAGGTCCAATACAGATCAAAAGACTTCCAATAAGGAACATTACACTAAAGACTATGATCAGATAATAGAGCTGATAACCGGCATCACTACCGACATCATTAATATTGGAATTACCTACGATTCCAAGTTCATTCATATATGCTACGAAGTTCTCCGGAACGAATACCGGATTCAACATTGGCAAGAAAACAAGACAATATCCAAATGCTACGAGCATCGAAGGGATATTGAAAATAAGAAACATCGCATTAACAAGGACTAACTTAAGGAAATAAGTTCCAAAAGAGAAAAAGAACCTATAAAGCGGGCTGTGTTCATCCTCACTATAATCCAGATCTTCAGTTGGAACACTTTTCTTAAACAGCATCTGTTAACTCCTTAAAGCAGATATATACTCTTTATACTTCTCTATCTTATCAAGAGAACGGTCGGCAAGCGCTTTGCATTTATCTTTCTTAGCAGTCTTGCCTTTAAATTTTATACCAATCGGATCAATAATTCCAAAATTAGCATTCATCGGAACAAATTTCTTAATGTTAGGATCAGAAACATACTGAGCCATAGATCCGATTACTGTCTCACCGTCAAATTTGATCTGCGGTTCTTTATTCCAAAATCTGTGAGCTGCATAATATGCAGCCAAGAATCCTGAACCAGTTGATTCGATATAACCCTCAACTCCTGTAATCTGACCTGCAAAGAAGACATTAGGATCAGATCTTAATGAATAATCAGAACTAAGAACCTCAGGAGATCTAAGATAAGTATTACGATGCATAACACCCATTCTAAGATATTCAGCATTTTCAAGTCCAGGAATAAGACCGAATACTCTCTTTTGCTCACCAAACTTGAGTCTTGTCTGAAATCCGACAAGATTATACATACTCTTCGCTCTATTATCCTGACGAAGCTGCAAACATGCATAAGGCTCTTTACCTGTCTTAGGATCAATAAGGCCAACCGGCTTAAGAGGTCCAAATCTCATTGTATCCTCACCACGCTTAGCCATAGACTCGATAGGCATGCATCCTTCAAAGACTATCTCTTTATCAAAACCCTTAACATCAGCCTGCTCTGCATTAATCAATTCTTCATAGAACTTGATGTATTCTTCTTTATTCATAGGGCAATTGATATAATCATCGCCGCCCTTGCCATATCTTGATGCCTTAAAAGCTTTATTCATATCGATCGAATCAATAGAAACGATAGGTGCAGCAGCATCAAAGAAATGAAGATCCTTACCACCTGTAAGAGATAAGATATCGTTATAAAGATCACCATCAGTCAAAGGACCGGTAGCAACGATCGTAATAGCATCATGAGGAACTGAAGTTATCTCTTCATGGATTACTTCAATGTTAGGATCATTATCAATGCATTTCGTAATATGATCAGAAAACTCGTCTCTATCAACAGCAAGAGCACCACCTGCAGGAACTGCTGAAAGATCAGCTGCTTCCATAATCAGAGAGCCCATTCTTCTAAGTTCTTCCTTAAGAAGACCGATAGCATTATCAAGAGATGCTGCACGAAGTGAGTTACTGCATACAAGTTCAGCGTAGCCGTCTTTATGATGTGCATCGCTCTTTCTTATAGGCTTCATCTCATAAAGTTTTACCTTTATACCGAATGATGAAAGAAGATGAGCAGCTTCACATCCAGCTAAGCCTGCACCTACGACATTAACAAAATCCTTATTATCATGCATCAGGATTCACCTGTCTTAGTTGTTTTCTTGGCATTGGTAGAACAATCCTTATTAGAACACTTAAGGAACTTCTTTCCTCTGAATGTCTTCCAAACCATGTATGAACCACATGTCTCGCATGTCTTATCATCAGCAGGAAGATCCCAGGAAATGAATTCACAGTTCTTATCCTTGCCTTCTTTTGAACATACGTAGAATGTCTTGTTCTTACGCTTTTTAGCTTGCTTAATATAGAGATCAGCACCACACAAAGGACAATGAGATCCGGTAGCTTTTACCTTGATATTGTCTGTATAGTCGCACTCAGGGAAATTAGAGCAAGCAATGAACTTACCGAATCTACCTGATTTGATGAGAAGCTCACCCTTATTACACTTAGGGCATGTCTCACCTGTATGTTCTTCTTCAAACTTGACCTTCTCGATTGACTTACCTGCTTCGATGATCTGCTCATGGAAGTTAGGATAGAATGAATCCATTACGCCGACCCAGTCTTTCTTACCGGATTCAACGTTATCAAGTTGCTTTTCCATGTCAGCAGTAAAAGAAACATCAACGATCTCTTTGAAGTTATTAGCCAACATATCAGTAACGATCTTACCAAGTTCAGTAATCTTGATGAGACGTCCTTCTTTCTTAACATAATCTCTCTCAAGGATCGTAGAGATAGTAGGAGCATATGTTGATGGTCTTCCGATACCGTTTTCTTCCAAAGCCTTGATCAATGTTGCTTCTGTAAAGTACGGCGGAGGAAGTGTATGCTTCTGTTCTCCTGTAACTCCAAGATTCTTAAGAACATCGTTCTCGTTGATCTCAGGAAGTTTTACTTTTGAATTCTCGTCATCATTACTTTCAGCTACGTCCTCGTTGATATCTTCATACAAAGCAAGGAAACCAGGGAAAGTAACTGTCTCACCCTGAGTCTTAAATACCTGTCCATTAGCTGTAAGTTCAAGAGAAACAGTATCGAGATTTACAGAAGCCATCTGAGAAGCAATAAATCTCTCCCAGATCAACTTGTAAAGCTTATACTGATCAGCCTGGAGCGATGATTTGATCGTCTCAGGTGGGAATTCAAAGTGAGTAGGTCTAATTGCTTCATGCGCATCCTGCGATGAATTCTTATTAGTATAAGTTCTCTTTGTCTTAGGAAGGTATTCCTTACCGTATTTATCTTCAATATACTCACGAGCAAAATTAACTGCTTCATCAGATATACGAACAGAGTCAGTACGGATATAGGAAACGAGAGCGTTCTGGTCATGTCCTTGGATCTCAACACCTTCGTAAAGCTGCTGAGCAACTGACATTGTCTTCTTAGAAGAGAATCCGAGACGCTTTGATGCTTCCTGCTGAAGTGTTGAAGTTGTAAATGGTGCAAAAGGATTTCTCTGCTTTTTGCCCTTCTTAACTGATGTAGCAACAAAATCATTGTTAGCAACAGCCTTGATAACCTTATCAGCAGAAGCCTTATCAGAAAGCTTTACTTTCGTGATCTTACTTCCGTCAGTAGTTCCGTAATATCTAGCCTTAAACTCATGTTTCTTGCCTGAAGGTGTCATCAAAGCATTGATAACCCAATACTCTTCAGGAACAAATGCGTCGATCTCAGCATCTCTGTCCATTACGATCTTTGTAGCAACGGACTGAACTCTACCTGCAGAAAGACCTTTTCTGATCTTCTGCCAAAGAAGAGGGCTCAACTCATAACCAACTAATCTGTCAAGAACTCTTCTTGCCTGCTGAGCATTAAAGAGGTTGATATCAATAGTTCTAGGTGCCTCAATAGCGTTTTTAACTGCGTTTTTGGTAATCTCGTTAAATGTGATCCTACACTTGGTATTAAGATCTATATTTAAAGTTTTGGCGATATGCCATGCAATTGCTTCTCCCTCACGGTCCGGGTCGGTTGCGATATATACAAAATCAGATTCTTTACTAAGATCTTTAAGTTCTTTAATAACCTTCTCTTTACCACGCATATTAATATATATAGGTTTATAACCATTTCTTACATCAACTGCTAGAGTTGCAGAAGGAAGATCTCTAATATGACCAACCGATGCAGCTATCTTATAATCCTTACCAAGGTACCTTCCAATGGTCTTTGCCTTGGCAGGAGACTCAACAATCACCAAATACTTCGACATATAATTCACCTAACACTAAAAATAATCATACAAATAATACATATACTTCATTGTTTCGAGATTGTCAAAAGAAATTTTCCGCGGCTTTGTTCTACTCTTCCGTTCATTTCGAGTTCCGAAAGCAAGGCCGTGATCCTATAAAAAGGAAGGTTAATTCTCGTACAAAGCATATCTGATGTTTGTGGTTTGGTACTTAATTCTTTGATTATGAGGGATTTATATTGATCGTCATTCATTTCCTCTTCACTGCCAGGAATTATGGCGTTATCTATTTCCCCTCTTTTCTCAAGCAACCTGAAATAGCAGCATTCAGCAACATCATTTATGATGTCATCAGAATTGATCAAGATAGTCGCTCCGTCTTGGATCAGCTTTAAACCGCCTTGAGCATTCTCACTATATATAGTATTTGGAAGAACATAGACACCTTTGCCTTGAGACACTGCAAATGATGCAGTATGAAGTGTTCCACTATGAATACCTGCTTCCATGATGATGCATACATCAGATATAGCAGATATAAGCCTGTTACGAGATGGAAAGTATTGTCTTTGAGCCTTGGTTCCGGGAGGCATCTCAGAAACTATGAGTCCTCTGTAACACATCTGATCGTATATATCCTTGTTAGCCCATGGGTAGATATTATCAGGTCCTCCGGCTAGAAAAGCGATCGTATTACCGCCTTTTTCCAACGCAAGCTTATGAGCACATCTGTCAATTCCAAGTGCCATTCCGGATACTATCGTTATCTTTTTGTTTAGTACATCTCCAAGAATATCACTACAAGCCATAAGTGCATATCCGCTTGGTTCTCTCGATCCGACTACTGCGCAGCTTCCGTTATCCAGATCTTTAAGGATATCCCTTTTCCCTTTACAAAATATGACTCGAGGCATTCCGCTAAGCTTATGCCAATAATATGGATAATCACTGTCGTTCTCCGTAACAGCAAA